>DAOVNV010000278.1 GCA_030630015.1 Desulfuromonadales bacterium
ATCGGCAATCATTTTTTTCACTGCGGCATTCCGCTCATCGTAGAGGTGGGCGACGATTTCCGAATCGCGATCAAGACCGAGAATAAGCTGCGTGAGGTCATTCGAGCCGATCGAAAAACCGTCGAAGATCTCAGCAAAGTCTTCCGCAAGGATCACGTTGGAGGGGATCTCACACATGACATAAACCTCGAGGCCTGCCTGACCCCGTTCCAGGCCGGCCTCCCGCATGACGTCAAGCACCCGCTGCCCCTCCTCGACTGTTCGGCAAAAAGGGATCATCAGCTTGACGTTGGAGAGGCCCATCTCTTCACGAACCCTCTTCATGGCTCGGCACTCAAGGAGGAAGCCTTCCCGATAACGCTCATCGTAATAGCGTGAAGCGCCCCGAAAGCCGATCATCGGGTTGGACTCCTCGGGCTCAAAGGATGCGCCCCCCAGCAGCCCGGCATACTCGTTGGTCTTGAAGTCGCTCATCCGCACAATGACATCGTGGGGGTAAAAGGCCGCAGCGATGATCGCCACTCCCTGAGCCAGTTTATCGCAGAAGAACTCCCCGCCATCAGCATAGCCGGCGATCAGGGTTCTAACCTGTTCCCGGGATTTCCTGTCCTCCACCTTCTCCGGGTAAAGCAGCGCCATGGGATGAGCCTGGATCACGTTGTTGATGATAAATTCAATCCGCGCCAGGCCGACACCATCATTTGGAATGCGTGACAGGGCCAGTGCCTGCTCCGGGTTAGCCAAGTTCATCATAACCTGGGTCCGGGGACGTTGGAGAGTCCCGATATCCACCTTTTCCACATCAAAATCGAGCAAGCCCCTGTAAACCCGACCGACATCACCACCAGCGCAGGAAACTGTGGCCTGCTCTCCTTCCGGGATACGGGCGGTGCCATTTCCAGTGCCGATGACGCAGGGGATGCCAAGTTCACGACTGACGATGGCCGCATGACAGGTCCTGCCACCCCGGTTGGTCACGATTGCCACGGCTTTTTTCATAACCGGCTCCCAATCCGGATCCGTTATGTCAGTCACCAGCACGCTGCCAGCTTCGAAACGTTCGATCTGATGGGGGTCCCTGATCACCATGACCGGGCCAGCCCCGATCTTACTCCCCACGCTCTTGCCCTCGGCAAGAACCTCTCCCTGCTCTTTCAACCGATACGTCTCGAGGATCTGGACCTGTCTGGCAGCCTGCACAGTTTCCGGTCGTGCCTGGACGATAAACAACTCGCCACTCTCACCATCCTTGGCCCATTCAATATCCATGGGACGACCGTAATGATCCTCAATAGTGCAGGCCAGCCGCGCCAGTTCAAGCAGTTCGCCCTCATCAAGGCAAAGCCGCTGCCGATCTTCGACAGGAACAGATATCTCGCGGGTTGTTCCCTTGCCACCCTCCTCAGTATAGACGATTTTCCGCTTCTTACTGCCAATCTCCTTGCTGATCACAGGTCGAAACCCCTCTTTCAACGTGGGTTTGAAAACATAATACTCGTCGGGGTTGACGGCCCCTCGCACCACATTTTCACCAAGGCCCCAAGCGGCATTAATCAGGACGACATCGGGAAACCCGGTTTCGGTGTCGATGGTAAACATGACTCCTGCACAAGCCTTGTCGGAACGCACCATCTTCTGCACCCCGATGGAAAGGGCGACATCCAG
>DAOVNV010000042.1 GCA_030630015.1 Desulfuromonadales bacterium
ACGGAGGAAATCTTCCCATCCGATAAACAGAAAATTCATCAACAAAGCGTTAAGGGTCTGTCGCTCGGTCAGGCCCTCGGTCTGAAACCTCCGGGCAGAAGTATAGATTTCATAAGGCAAGAGCAGCCAGCGTCCTTTTTCCCGGATAGTTTCCGCCAGCCAGGCATCCTCCATAACCTGAAGATCTTCGCGAAAGGGGCCAACTTCCCGGAAAAACTCACTGGCGAGCATAAACCCCTGATCTCCATGAGTACATCCCGATTCATTCAGACGTGCCTTGGCCTCAGAGAAGAAAAGACCAAGGCTTTTTTGTTCTTCAGGAAGATCAAATTTTAAAGCAAAATGGCCGGCAACCCGGCAAATTTCATCCTGGGCATTCTCCTGCTCAAACAGGGTCAAGCTCTTTTGCAGAACATCGCTGTCGTACAAACGGCTATCTGCATGCAGGAACAACAACCAGTGTCCACGCGCGCATCCTGCCGCCCGATTCATTTGCCGACCCCGCCCAGGAGGTCCGCTAAGAACCTGATGCTGGATATTTGTCCCAGCCAGGAATCTGGTCGCCGCCTGACAGGTCTGGTCTTCGGAGCCGCCGTCACTGATAAGCACCTCAAGCGAGATTTTCTGCTGCCCGGCAACATCCTGCAACAGCAGCGGCAAGCTTTCAGCTTCATTCAAGGTCGGAATAATAATGCTCAGTTGAGGTTCAATCACTGGCAACACTTTCAACCGGAGCCATGCAAACGGGCGGACCGATTTTACGGCCCGCCCGACAATCAGCTATGGCAACCCAGACTATAACCCTGCCCGGTTGCGAAGGGCCGCGACACGATCCGTTACTTCCCAGGTAAACTCGGGAAGTTCCCGGCCAAAGTGGCCGTAAGCTGCTGTTTTCCGATAGATTGGCCGCAACAGGTCGAGGGTTTCAATAATTGCTGCGGGCCGCATGTCGAATTCTTCACGGGCTATGCGAGCAATTTCATTGGAGGGAATCTTACCCGTACCGAAGGCATTGATCATCACCGAGACCGGTTCGGCGACGCCGATGGCATAAGCCAGCTGAACCTCACATTTATCGGCCAGACCGGCAGCCACAAGATTCTTGGCGACATACCGTGCCATATAGGAAGCGCTGCGGTCAACCTTGGAAGGGTCCTTGCCGGAGAAGGCCCCGCCACCGTGAGAGCCCTGGCCTCCATAGGTATCAACGATAATTTTACGTCCAGTCAGACCGCAATCTCCCATCGGTCCTCCCACCACAAAACGCCCGGTGGGGTTGATCAGGAACCTGGTATTTTCGTCCATCAGTTCGGCCGGAATGATTTTCCTGACAACCTCTTCCACAATCGCTTCCTTGAGAGTGTCATAGGGAACCTCGGGGGTATGCTGGGAAGAAACCACCACGGTATCAACACGGATCGGTTTATCATTGATGTACTGAATGGAAACCTGAGACTTGCTGTCGGGACGCAGAAACGGCAACAAACCGCTTTTGCGGACATCTGCCAACCGTTTGGTCAGCTTGTGTGCAAAAGTGATCGGCATCGGCATCAATTCAGGCGTTTCATTGCAGGCATAGCCGAACATTATCCCCTGATCACCGGCCCCCTGATCCTTGAACAGACCCTCTCCGGCCGTCACCCCCTGAGATATATCGGGAGATTGCCGATCGATCGTCGTAATGACGGCACAGGTCTCCCAGTCAAATCCCATCGAGGAGTCTTCGTATCCGATTTCCTTGATCGTCTGGCGAACGATCTCCGGCATATCAACATAAGCTGTTGTCGTGATTTCCCCGGCGATCATAGCCATACCGGTGGTCACCAGGGTCTCACAGGCAACACGCGCCTTTGGATCCTGGCTGATAATTGCATCCAGGACTGCATCGGAAATCTGGTCGGCAATTTTATCCGGATGCCCTTCGGAGACAGATTCGGAAGTAAACAGAAAATCAGTCATAGCCATTGTTACAGCTCCTTGATGTAGAAAATAAACGAACAGGCGAATGTAGCGCCTGGAACGCAGGCTGTCAAGTTCTGGTGCAAGATCGTCAAACAGAGTTTAACCTGGATTTATGAATAAATGAGGGATTCGGGGTTAAATTTCGGGGAGACCAAAAAGTTCAGGGAAGCGCTGAAGCATTTCTTCTTCCAGGGCCTCACTCACTTCTGCAGCTGTGGGCAGATCGATAATCCGTTCGAGCATCTCCCGGATCTCCTGCAGAGGAACCTGGCGCATGATACGTTTCAGCCGGGAAATATTCGACGAATTCATTGAGAGCTCTCGGAAACCCAGCGCGATGAGCACCAGGCAATAAAGCTGCTCCCCAGCCATTTCCCCGCACATGCCGACCTCAATCCCTTCGGACTCCGCCGCCTGGCAAACCTGCCTCAAGGCCCGCAGAACGGCAGGGTGCATCGGCTCATAGAGATAGGCGACATGTTCATTGCCGCGGTCTATGGCCAGGCAGTACTGGATCAGGTCATTGGTTCCCACGGAGAAAAAGTCTGCCTCTCTGGCAAGAAGGTCAGCAACCAATACCGCAGAGGGAGTTTCGATCATGACGCCGACCGGAACCTGTTCGGAAAATCCGAGGCCTTCCTGCCTGAGTTCCTGTTTGGCATCCTCCAGGAACTGCCTGCAAGCACGCATCTCGCCAACACCCGAGATCATCGGGAACATAATCCGCACCTCCCCGAAAACTGATGCGCGCAGAATAGCCCTTAACTGAGTTCTGAACAGTTTGACTTCTTTGAGCGAAAAACGCACGGCACGCAACCCCATAACCGGGTTGAGCTCATCAGCAAGATTGAACTCGGGCACGAACTTGTCGCCGCCGACATCCAGCGTACGTATCGTCACCGGATGAGGCGCCATTTTCTCAACTGCCTCCCGATAGGCTTCGAATTGTTCGTCCTCGGTAGGAGGGCCGTTCCCGCCCATAAACAGAAATTCCGTACGGAACAGACCGATCCCCTCGGCGCCCTGTTTTCGGGCCTCCTCGATTTCGTCGCCCAGATCGATATTGGCACGCAGCACGATATGGTGCCCATCCCTGGTTTCGGCAGATAAACTACGGAACTCCTCGAGTTCTTTCTCGAGGTAATCGTATCTTTTTTTCTTTTCGAGATACTCCCGGAACGTCTCAGTAGACGGCTTCAGGACAACCGTCCCGGTGTTGCCGTCAATAATCATCGGCAAGCCATTGGGAATCAAGGAAGTCGCTGTTTCCAGACCAACAACGGCAGGAATCCCCAGAGAACGTGCCAAAATTGCCGTATGCGCAGTTCGGCTGCCAACATCCGTGACGAAACCGACAATTTTATCTTTGTCCATCTGCACGGTGTCTGCCGGAGACAGATCGTGAGCGACAACCAGCACTGGTCCAGCCACAGCGTTCAAGGTTTCTCTCACCTCGCCAACCAGGTTGCGCATAATGCGATCACCCACCGAGTCAATGTCTGAACGCCGCTCGCGGATATATTCATCACTGATGCTGTCGAAGATGCGTCTTAAACGTTTCAGAACCCGACAAAGGGCGCCTTCCGCATTCACCAATTCCAAGCGGATCAGGTCTTTGGTGTCACCAACCAGCATCTGGTCTTCAAGGATCAGCAGATGGGTATCGATGATATAGAGATGTTCAGAGAGTCCCTCCTGCAAGGCCTGATCCTTGACCTCCCGCAGATGTTTTCTTGCCTTTTCCAGTGCATCTTCAAAAGCTTCGATCTCAGCCTGAACTTCTTCAGCTGCAATGCGACGTTCGATTGCGACAACCCGGGCCCTGTTAACCAGGTGGCTGCTGGCAATCGCTATTCCTGGAGAGGCACCAATTCCGACCAGAATGGTGTCTTCTGCTATATCAATCTTCACCGAAGCCGTCATTAATCAACTTCCCTATTGCTTCCATTGCCACATCTGCATCCTCACCTTCAACAGTCACGTTGATGACAACCCCTTGGGGCGCCGCGAGCATAAGCAGACCCATAATGCTCTTGCCATTCACATCCATACCATCTTTTCCAACGGTCACATCCGACTTGAACTGATTGGCCGTCTGCACCAGTTGGGCTGCGGCACGTGCGTGCAGCCCCAGACGATTTACAATTTCAAATTCCTCACACTGCACAACACCCTCCTTTATTAAAACACCAAAGCAAGCGCCAGCAAACTCGTTGTTGTCACCAGGATCAGGAACATGCTGGAAACCCCCTGGCGGGCGAAGCGGGCAAACAGCAGGGCCACCGGTAGAATAATAAACCCCCAGCAAGAGGGGATATCCTGAAGGTTGCACCCCTTGTGAGCCAGGTAAGCACACATAACTCCGAGCAGAATGATGCTGCCCTCTTTGCACCTGACAGACAGGTCCGGCAGATGGAATTTCTGAATGGACTCGATCGCCCGCAGCCCACCGAAATACCCAAGGAGCAGTCCCCCTCCCCGGCAGACCAGGTGGGGCAGATTGAAAAGTGCCAGAAAAACCAGCGGTGCCCAGAGTGATCCCTGAGCTGCCATGAACAGGGCGATAATTGCAGCCAACGGCCGGACTCCGCCCCAGAACAGGGAATCGCCAATGGCGGCAAATGGCGCCATCACCATCTTTTTAAATGAAGAGATATCAACCTGGGGATCTTCCCCAGCGGCCAGCGTCGCCTCCATCCGAAGTGTCGCCCCCGCGACCATAGGAGCAAAATAAGGGTGCGTATTAAAATAGTCCTTGTGTCGCTCCAGAACCTCTTCCGGAATCCGGGAACCGTAAATGATACGCAGCCCGGGCAGTATCATGAACAGGAACCCCAGATTTTGTAGCCGTTCAAAATTCCAGCTGGTCTGCAGCAGAAACGATCGAACGAAAGTCTTCAGCAGGAGCAACCGTACCGGCTGTGACATCGTGCCTTCGGATTTTCGAGACAACATCATTCTCTCACCTCAGCCACAGGACCAGAAGGGTCCCCACAAAAGCAGCACAGAACAGGGAGGTCCCTCTGGTGACATTGATCAGACCGAGCAGGACCGCAGCTCCGACTAGAGTAAAACTGTACTGCAGACTGAGGCCAGCCTCCCTGACAGCAGTAATCAGTAAAGGGGCGAAATTGTAGAGAAACAGGGTTCCAACTAATAAAATCACTGCAAAAGTAGCAAGACTGGCCAAGGCAAAGTTAATCAGACCGAGCAGATGCAGACGTTCCAACTGCGCAGGGGAGCCAGACGCCAGGGCGCTGTTTCGCTTGAGGAGAAGACCATTGGCATGGCGAGCGAGACGATCGAACAACTGCCCAAATTTGCCAAGAGGGATGGCGGTCAGGAGACAGAGAATCACGACCGGCATGCCGTTCATACCGAGCAGAGGATCCATACTGAGAGCCAGAACCGTTGCTCCTATGGCAACCTGCGTATCATCCGGCGGGATTGAGGCGCCAACCGGCAAACGACCGAGCCAGAGCAGTTCCAGGAGCGCCCCCACCTCGAGGCCGACAAGCGGATTGCCCATCACCCACCCGGCCAACGGGGCGGCCACGATAGGTCGGGAGATCATAAACTGCAACAGTGCAACCCGGTCAAGTCCGGCCAGCATAGCTAAAGTGCCGGTAAATACGTAGTCGACCCAGAGCATCTCACCAACTCCCGGTACGCACCAGTTTGTGCCAGCCCTGTTCTCGATCGGAAGGCACGCATTGTGCGACAATCGTCACACCCTGCTCTTCAAGCTGATGCAGATTGTGGATATCGTCCTGGTCAAGGGCAATTGTACAGCTATAGCGATTTGTTCCTGCGCTGGAGTGCATGTTCCCCAGATTGAGCTTGGGATAAGAGACACCCAGCCGCCTGGCTTCCAATGCATCGTTGGAGTTATCAAACAGCAGCAGAACACGCTTTTTGAGGAGATCCGTCGAGCTCAAAATATGGGAAGTCTCTTGCAAAGTGCCGATGATCAGCTTGATGGAACTGGGGACCGCAGCCTGCATGATGGTCCGCTGAAAACTGTTAGAGGCAACCCCGTCATTGGCGACGACAATGCAGTCGGCCTTCACGGACGGCACCCAGGCTTCGAGAACCTGACCGTGCACAAGACGGCTGTCGACCCTTACTAAAACAATACTCATCCGCAACCTCGTTTAACGACGAAGATACTCACTGGCCAAGGAGATGCTCTGCTGCCCGTAAGCTTTCAGAATACTTGTCAATTCAGCCAGGCTGAGCCCGTCCTGGCTGTTAAAAAACTTCAACGCCATCGGCAGATTGACACCAGTCATGACTTCGACCCTGTCTGGCTCTAGAAAAGTAAGACTGACATTGGCTGGAGTGCCACCAAACATATCCGTGACAATCACAACGCCGTCGCCCTCTGAACCAACGGCCGCAATAGCTTGCTCGATTTCAAGGCGGATATCCTCGAGACTGCTTTCCCTGGCCACACTGACAGCACGAGCATTCCGGACAGGACCGATAATCATTTCCACAGCGTTGAGAATTTCTTCGCCTAGCTTTCCGTGAGATGCAATCACCAATCCGACCATGATAGTTCCTTTTACCTGCTTCCGTGAGTAAACAGCGGAGAAAGAGTTTAAACTGGGCCTGCGAGACCGATAAAAAAACAGCCGAGAAGTCTCCTAAGCGTTCTCTTTTTCCATGTCCCGATGGGTCACTTCCACCGCACAACCGCTTCCGAGCAATGATGGTTGAAGCTCTTCAGCAATGGCAACACTGCGATGTCGTCCGCCTGTACATCCGATACAGATATTAAGGCTGCTCTTACCTTCCTGACGGTATCTCGGCAGTAAAAAGAAAAACAGATCTTTCAACTTTGCGACCAGTTGCTGGCAGTCGAGTTGAAGCAACACGAACTCGCTCACCTTTGTGTCCAGGCCAGACAGTGGCCGAAGTTCCTCCACAAAGTGAGGATTATTCAAAAATCGCACATCAAAAACCAGATCCGCTTCCATAGGCAACCCGTAGCGAAAACCGAAAGACTGCAACTGGATCTGGAGTTGCCGGGAACCGGCTTCCGGTCCGAGGACAAAAGCCAGAACCCTCCGACGCAGTTCGTGTACGGTTTCGCCTGACGAGTCAAGGATAGCCGTAGCCAAGCCCCTTAATTCCGCCATCATGTCACGTTCCTGTCGAATTGCAGAAGCAATCCCCTCAGCCTGCATCAACGGATGACGGCGGCGTGTCTCCGAAAATCGGCGCACCAAGTCCTGATCGGAGGCCTCAAAAAACAGGACATCAACCTGGTAGCCAGCCTTCTGAAGCCTCAAGAGCCGGTCCTTACTTCCAACCAGGAATTTGGAGCTCCTTACATCGACGACAACAGCCACAGGCTGATTACCCCGATCGGTAAGCCTCAGAAAGTTGGGCAACATAACCAGGGGAAGGTTGTCGACAACGAAAAAACCGGCATCTTCCAAAGCCCTGGCACCGGTACTCTTCCCTGATCCGGACAAGCCGGTGATGATCACCAGTTTCCGTGTCATTCGAGGTTGTCTCCGATGATGCTCTGAGCATGCATGCGCGCAGCTTCGGCCATCCTCTGTTCGAGTCGGTCCTCAAACTCGACCGCACTGTGATATCCCATCTCCTTGAGGAGTTGATTTCGTGCAGCCACTTCGACAATTGTCGTGATATTTCTGCCCGGCCCAACCGGGATCGTCAGCAGGGGCAGCGAGACCCCCAGGAGTTCATATTTCTTTTCCTCGAGCCCCAGGCGATCGTATTCCTGGCCTTCCTCCCACTTGGCCAGTTCAATGACCATATCTATTTTCTTGCGCTCTCTGACCGCAGCCACGCCAAACAGATGCTTGATGTTTATGATGCCAAGCCCGCGGATCTCCATATGATAATGAAGCAGGTCGCTGCCCTCGCCGAACAGGACAGCCGGCATTTTCAGGCGAACCTTGACAATGTCATCCGAAACCAGCCGGTGACCGCGCAGAACAAGATCAAGAGCACACTCGCTCTTGCCAATGCCGCTTTTGCCTGTAATCAGAACGCCCACTCCCAGCACATCGACCAGAACTCCGTGGATATTGGTCTGCGAGAGCAGCCTTTCTTCAAGATATTGGGTAACCAGGGAAATAAACGTCGAACTCTGGTGATGGGTACGCAACAGGGGGATATCCCTGCGGTTGGCCTCGTCTAGAAGGTTCTGCGGCGGGGTCTGGCCCTTGGTGACAATAAAACAGCAGATATCAAAGGAACAGAGCTGCTCGACAGCATAATCGGCTTTCGCTGAATCGCGCTCGATGAGTTCTGCCAGGTAGGAAAGTTCGGTAGAGCCGAGAACCTGAAGCCTGTCCGTATGAAGGTTTTTCGTATACCCGGCCAAGGCAAGACCGGGCTTCTGGATACGTGGCACCTGAACATACCGTCCCAGACCACGCGCGCCGGCAAGGAGTTCCAGATGCAATCCGGCCTCTTTCTCTGACAATAAATCTGCGATGCTCAGTCGGACCATAACTCCAAGCCAATTAGTGCCGCAAGCACGAACAGGAATCCAGCACCAAAGAGCGACAACCGGGACACAAAAGGGAATGGGTTAAAGATGCTCTTCTTCTTCCTCGATAATCCGGTGAATTTCTTCACAACTTCCTGCAGTCTGCAGACGCTCACGAACCGTCGGGCTTTTCAGCAGTTTAGAAATTCTTGCAAGTGTTTTCAGGTGGACACCAACAGATTCCTCCGGCGCCACCAAAAGGAAAAAAAGCTGGGCCGGTTTGCCATCCATGGAATCAAAATCAACGCCGTCCTTACTTAAACCGAATGAAATCCTAAGCTGATCAAGATTTTTCAGTTTACCATGTGGGATAGCGACGCCATCACCAATCCCCGTGCTACCCAGGCGCTCCCGCTCCATCAAGACCCGGAGAACATCTTCACGGTCAAGCGACGAATCTGCTTTCAGCAAAGCATCAGTGAGTTCGGCAAGGACTTCTTTTTTACCACTGCCATTCAGGTCGGCGACAATGGCCGCTGGGTCAAGCAACTCCGAAATCTTCATAATTTGTCTACTCGAATCAATAAACTTTCAGGCCAAATAAAAGTGCGGCAGACGGTAGAATCCATCTGCCGCAAAACCTATCCTCAAATCTGCGGCACGATCAAGCCATAATTTCCATCTTTACGCCGGTAGACAACGTTAATGGACTCAGAGTTCGCGTCGGTAAATACTAGAAATTCCTTGTCGAGAAGATCCATCTGCATAACAGCCTCGTCCACTGACATCGGCTTGATGTGAAAACTGTCGCTTTTGATGATGGTCGGTTCGGGATATCCTTCATCAATGCTCTGTGCTTCGAAAATCGTCTTTTCGATCCTGCGGTCACGGCCCCCTAAAGGCTTGTGTCGCTTAATCTTGTCTTTGTAGCGCTTCAACTGCCGCTCAATTTTGTCCAGGACACCATCAACAGCAGCATACATGTCATTAGTTTCATCAGAAGCCTTGATGGTAACCCCTTTAGCAAGCAAAATGACTTCCGCCTTGTGGCGGATCTTCTTCTCCACGGAAAGCGCAACCTGAGCTTCCACAGGTTCGTCAATGTATTTTTTGACCTTCGCCAACTTCTCTTCAACATAGGTTCTGACCGGCTCACTGGTTTCCATGTGTCTGAAAGTCACGGCAATTTGCATAGTTAATCAACCTCCCAGATGACAAAGTTGCGTTTAAATGATCATCAGAAGCCTGACCGGTTTTTTCAGAACCGTCAGACTCCCTGGCTCAGTTCAATTATACCTTCGAAACGTGGATCAAGCACCCCTTCAACTCAGAATAGGCGTTTGCGTTGGGTTGAGGACCCCAATCCGAGCATTTCACGATATTTGGTTACCGTTCTGCGGGCAATATCAATACCCTGATCCCTGAGTATGTCAACAATTTTCTGATCTGAAAAGGGTTTACGCTCATTCTCTCCGGAGATGATTCCCTTGATTTTGATCTTGACACTCTCTGAAGCCACCGAATCACCTTCGGTGGTATTGATGCCGCTGTTGAAAAAGTACTTGAGTTCGAACAGTCCCTGCGGTGTCTGGACATACTTGTTTGTCGTAACCCGGCTGACCGTTGATTCGTGCATCTCAATATCCTCCGCAACATCACGCAGTACCAGAGGCTTGAGGTAGCTTACACCATGATCGAAGAAATTCCGCTGAAACTTGACAATACTCTTTGTCACCTTGTAAATAGTGCGTTGCCGCTGATGAATACTTTTTATCAGCCAGAGAGCTCCCCTCAACTTCTCCTGAATATATTCCCCAGCCTCATCATCAACCTTGGTCTTTCCGGCCAGGGCATTCCGATAAAAGGAATTGATGCGCAGATTGGGCAGGCCTTCGTCATTCAGAACCACTATGTACTCGTCACCCACCTTGTGAACAAAGATATCAGGTGAAATGTAATGGGTTTCGTCCTGTCCATACTGACTTCCGGGCCGGGGGTCAAGACCGCTGATCAGCTTGGCGGCTTCGTAGACCTCGTCAACCGGAACCTGCAGCGCGCGCGCGACAGCCTGATAACGGCGGACCTCGAGGTCTTTCAGGTGGTTCTTTAAGACCAGTTCAACCAGCGACCCTTCCATGTCCAGTTGTTGGACCTGCTTCAAGAGGCACTCCTGCAGGTTGCGGCTCGCCACTCCGATCGGGTCAAAGTCCTGGACTACCCCAAGAACATACTCTACTTGTCCTGTCTCGACTCCGAGTTGCTCCGCAACCTCTTCGACAGTGGCCTGCAGGTAGCCGTCATCATCGATATTCCCGACAAGCTCACAGGCGATCAGACGATCCATATGCTCCAGGCGGGAAAGGTTGAGCTGCCAAGCCAGGTGGTCCTGGAGGGAGGTTTTGCGCGTCAGCAAATTCTCGAAGGAAGGGCGCTCGTCATCGGCCTCGTAATTGTCTGCCGTCGACCCGCCGAGACTGTAGCTTTCCAGGTAGGTGCGCCAGTCAATGTCGGTGACGCCTTCACTGTCCCCCTTGACCTCACTCAACTCTGCGGTGTTCGACTCGTCAGCAGCGCCGGAATTTTCCTCAGCTTCGTCCTTCTCTTCAGGAAGCTCCTGCCCTTCTTCCAGAACCGGGTTTTCTTCCAGTTCAGACCGCACAACGTCCATCAACTCCATGCGCGAAAGTTGCAGTAGTTTGATCGCCTGCTGCAGTTGAGGCGTCATAACCAGTTGCTGGCTGAGTTTAAGTTGCTGCCTGATTTCTAAAGCCATCGACTTTTCACATCTGGTTAAGAGTCTGTCAGACTTTTACAGAACCGACTATTTCCGGCGCTGTCATCCAGTTTATAAGCTAAACTTCTCACCCAAATAGATCGCCCGGGCGCTGGGGCTTACCGCGATTTCTTCTGGAGACCCCTCTTCGAGAATGCAGCCCTCGTTGAGAATATAGGCCCGCTCGCAGACCCCAAGAGTCTCCCGTACATTATGGTCAGAAATCAAAACACCGATCCCTCGCTGTTTCAATTCCAAGATAAGATCTTGAATATCCAGAACCGAAATCGGGTCAATTCCAGCAAAGGGTTCATCCAGAAGAATAAATTTAGGCTCCAGCACCAAAGCCCTGGCAATTTCCACGCGCCGCCTTTCGCCGCCTGAGAGAGCATACCCATAGGAACCGGCGACTTTGGTCAGGCGAAAATCCTCGAGCAGTTTATCCTTGCGTCGCTGCTGAACCGCTTTCTCCTTTTCCACTGTTTCGAGGATCGCCAGAAGGTTTTGCTCTACCGTCAACTTTCGAAAAATCGAAGCTTCCTGAGGTAGGTAGGATATCCCCATCCTCGCTCTCTGGAACATCGGCAACTCAGTCAGATCCTGTTTATCAAGGAAGACCTTACCGGTATCAGGCCTGACCAAGCCGACAACCATGTAAAACGAAGTCGTCTTGCCGGCCCCATTGGGCCCAAGCAGACCAACTACCTCACCGGAAGCCAACTCCAGATCGACTTCGCGCACAACCTGTCGACTTCGGTACGTCTTACACAAGCCGTGGGCTGTGAGACGATGCATCAGGGTTTATCTCCGGAACCAGGCTGAAAAACAGCCTTGACCCGACCGTCCTGTCCGCCTTTAACGATGCTGCGCTTGCCATCCAGAAACAGGATAATTTCGTGGCCCTGTACCGAATTTGGTCCCTCTTTAACGACCGGAGATCCTGTCAGCACAATACGTTCCTCATTCTTGTCATAGACAGCACGCTGACCGCTTGCGACCCGCTCTCCCTGTGTGATGCGAACGCTACCCTCGGCAATAATCTCTGCGACATCACGATTGTCTGCCGAATACTGAACAACCAAACGCTCCGAAGAAATGGTAATGTCACCCTGTTTTGCGACGGCATTGCCGACAAAAACAAGCTTTTGTGCAACATCATCAGCTTCCAGTCGATCTGCCGAAATATTTATGGGCTCAGACCGGTCGCCGCTATTGACTTCCTGTGCAACGCCCGGGAATGCCAAACCGACCAATAAAACAGCAATCCATAAAACACGTACGAGTTTCATAACGGAACCTTACCATGGGACTATCGGACTCTTTGAGCCGAAGCGAAAATTAGTCCAACAGCCTCCTAGACTTGGTGACGGGCAGAACAGCAGTGACTCCATCCAAAATGGTCATTTTGCTATTCTCTACATCAAGGATCAAGCCGTGTCCCTTGACAATCAAATTATCAATGACGAACTCGACAGGCGTATCAGAATAAATTTTCCGATCCAGTTGTTTGTAAACAAGTTCATCGGCAAACAGCTGATACCCTTGCGAACTTTCGACAACAACCTTTCCGCGCACATGAAGCTCCGAAAAGTCCTTATCGGCATCGCCTTCTTCGGCCGTCAAAAGTGCCTGAAAAGCGCCTGTCTCATCATAAAACGTCAGCTCCGGATTTTTTACCGCAAGCCGTTTTTCAGAAACCAGGCGTTCGGCCCGTTCGGCCTTGAGCCTCCATCGCACCACTCCGGCCTCGGTATGCGTGTAACTCACGTCCTGCAGTGCCAGCTCCACCCCGGACGGCAACGCCT
>DAOVNV010000049.1 GCA_030630015.1 Desulfuromonadales bacterium
GTCTGGCGACCGGATTATGGTTGCCGTTTCCGGCGGCAAGGATTCCTATGTCCTGCTGCATATCCTGGAAGCACTGCGCCGCAAGGCCCCCGTTCCATTCGAGTTGATCGCAGTCAACGTTGATCCCGGTTTCCCGGGTTATCGCAAAGACATCCTCGAAGCGCACCTCAAGCAACATGCCTTTCAATATCATCTGGAAGCCGCCGATTTCAGCGGGATTATCGAAGAAAAACTGCGCCCCGGGACATCTTATTGTGCTTTTTGCGCCCGCTTACGGCGCGGCGTGCTCTATACGCTGGCTGACCGGCTCGATTGCAACAAGATCGCCCTGGGTCACCACCTCGACGATTTTATAGAAACCCTGTTGCTGAACCAGTTTTACGTGGGCAGGCTGGCCGCAATGAGTCCCCGTCTGCTGGCGGACAACGGTCGACATATTGTCATTCGGCCGCTGGCGTATGTGGAAGAAGCCGATATAATGGAAGTGTCCGAGTGCAACCAACTGCCGGTTATCTGTTGCAGTTGCCCGGTCTGCGAGCAGGCCGACCAGAAACGCCAAGCGATGAAGCGTCTAATGAACGATTTGAGCCGGGACATACTTCATATCCGGCAGAGTCTGCTCCGTGCTATGGGTAATGTGGAACCACGCCACCTGTTGGACAGGACTTTGATAAAGAAAGAACCTGACGTTCAGAAGGGTGACTCATGACAGACGCAATGTCCAGGGTGGACCGTCACACCAGCCTGCCGATCGATATGCTGCTTGCCGGCGAGGTGCAGGGCTTGCTGTTCCCCAAGAGCTCTCCCGTTTGCCGTTGGTGTTGCATCGGAGTCGAAAACCGGATGGCTGCAGTTCTCGGCGGAGATTTCTTCGACTTTATTCCCCTTGAAGATGGTTGCCAGACTGTTCTGATCGGCGACGTGACCGGGCATGGCCTGCATGCGTCCATCGTCATGTCGCTGGTTTATGGCTATCTGCACCGGGCGGTACAGGGAGTCTGCGATCCGTACGCAACGGTTACCGATCTGAACTGTTTTCTGCGTTCTTTTGCAAAGCGTACTGCTCGGTACGATCATTTCTTTTCCAGCACGCTTTTTTTCGGGGTGATCCATCCGGAAACCCTGACCATGCGTTACGTCAGCGCCGGGCATCCGGCCGGACTCGTGCGGCGTGAGGAATCATTGATCAAGCTGCCTACCACGGGGCATCCTCTAGGTTATTTCGATCAACCCGAGCTGGAAGTAAAGGTTTTTAAGTTCGAACCTGGGGATCGCATGCTTCTCTACACAGATGGACTGGTTGACTGTCTCAGTCCGAGCGGAGAAGTCTTCGGGACGGTGAGGTTGGAGGAACTCGTCATGCAACATAACGGTGACCATACAGGTTTTCTGAACGACCTGTTCAGTTCGTTCCAGGATCACCTGGATAGACAGTCTGCCGTTGATGACTGCACGGCAATTGTCGTCGATTTTCATAATTTGGGAACTTGAACCAGTTTCACGAGTGGTAGAGGGAAGCCCATGCTTCTAAATCAGGAGAACCGGCAGACTGCAGAACAGGTTAGCGTCGTAACACGCAGCCCTGAGGTAACCCGCCTTCTGTCGGCGATTATTGAGTCCTGGAAAATTCCGGTAACTGATAATTTGGCGTCGGCCCGGATGATTTTAGCGGAGTGGGGCCTGAATGGGGTCGGCCCTGAGGAAAAGATCGTCTGGTTGACACCGCTGCCGCTTGAAACCAAACCTCATCTCGAGGTGCCGTTACAGCTTTCGGCACTCAGCCAACTTCTTGAGAAACAGTTTTTCTCCATATCGAGGCGACAAATGCGTGTCGTCATGGAACAGCCGGTGGAGATCATCGTGGAAGGCCGGCGACTGGCTGCACGGTTGATTTCATTATCGGGACGTGGTGCCCGGCTGAGTTGCCCCCATGAAATCATTAAAACCCAGAAACTCGAGATTGATATGACCCTGGGTGGACGCAGTCTGCATCTGCCGGGAGAAGTTCTTTATACGCTTCCGGCAGGGGATGTGCCGGGACACGAACTCCCACAAGTGGGGGTACTGTTAAAACCGCTGGATTTGCAGCACTGTGAGGCGCTATCCCGCTTCGTTGAACGCACCTGCCTGGAGCAGGCCTGTTCGAAGACAGGCATCCCGATCAATGCTCCCTGCGTCAGTTGGCTGTCTGTGCCGCGCAACCCCTGGTCCGTTTTGCCGGATTGATCAAAAGGTAATTTTGGATTCTATTTTTTGAAGAGCCCGCCGAGAATGCTTTTGCTTGCTGTTTTCTCCTGACGCATCCTGATAAGACGCAGTTCACGCAAGGCTTCAGTGCAGTCCGGATTGCACTGGATCGCACGTTCGAACCGGCGCCTGGCCTCCCGCTCTTGCCCTTCATTCTTCATGAGGTACCCCAGGTAGAGGTGTGTGATGGCCAGTCGGGAATTGAGTTCGACAGATCGCAACAGGGCTTGATGTGCCGCCAGTTTCTGAGTGGAATCGCCGGGGGCCAATTTAACCGTTGTCCAAGCCTGGTAGGTCAGGTACTCGGCTTCGTCGGGAGCGGCTTCAACGGCTTGATCAAAATGTAGCTGGGCTTCAGAGTATTTCCGGTTTCTGAAGAAAGCCAGCCCCTTGTGAAATGCAGCTTCGGCCTGAAGCAGCATTTCAAGATTCAGGTTTTTTTTCGGTTGCGGTGCCTTTAATTCGCTGATGTAGTGCGCCCGGAGGGTTGGGTCGATGAGTGTCTCATGAGCTTCACTGATCCTCTGGAAAAGCATGTTGACCTTTTCCTTGAGGTCGCTGATGATCTCCTGCTCAAAAAAACGGTCCGGGTGATACTTCTTGACCATGTTGTAATAGGACTTGCGTATCTGCTCCCGAACGTCGGATTCGTTGACTCCGAGCAGGGTGAAGTAGTTCTGATGCATCATCCATGCGTAATCTTTAAGAAAACTTTCCCGCTGCTCACGGATTTTCGGTGTTTCTTCGCAGTCGGTTTCCTGTTTCATGCAGTCGGGTTCAGGACGTCCGACCAGGATGCCTGTTGTCAGAAGCGCTGCAAGCAGAGGTTCAGCCTTCTTGCGCGACAACTGGTGCCGGTGCAGGATTTCGGACAGGGCCAGTTGTCCGTCGCATTGTTGCATGACGCGTTGGTCATAGGACGAAAGCTGGATCTCCTGGAATCGGTAGAGCGGGTTTTCGGCCATTTGCAGATAGTGGTCGAGATGTGGTTCGAGAATTTTGTTGACCTGATCCCGGGAAGAATGTTCCTGCAGCCCCTGCAGAATCAGGTTGGCCGGAGAAATGTCAATACTGGTGACGCCCTGCTTGAATTCGCGTGCCTGGACAAAACGGTATTCGCCGTTCGGCCAGGAAAAGATATCCAGCAGCTTATCGATGACCTGCTGCCGCAAAGCGTCATTCAACTGGTGAGGGGTGAGAATCCCCATAGAAAGCAGGGCCGATCCATGTTTTTGCCCGGTTTCACGTGCGGTCTCCAGAGAGTTTTCCAGGTCTTCCGGTGAAATGATCTTGTCGCGGATAAGAATCTGACCGAGAAACTCTCTGACCAGGTTGGAACGGGCAAAAATCGGGTAGCCGTTTCTGATGTAAAGAACCTTTTTCAGGTCGCCACGCTCCACATGCAGTAATCCGGTGGCACGCAGACTGTAAAGGTTGTGGAGGATGCGGGCGAAGCCGGTTTCGGTGAGATTTCCCTTGATGTCGACCCGACCGGAGCTCTCGGTGCCACCGGGCAGGTTGACCAGTTGATCTATCTTGGCGTGCAGGGTTTTGAGGGGAAAAGGTTTCAGTAGATACTCAGCCGCCCCGTATTCTTGTCGGGCTTCACGGATGTGGTAAGCCTGTTTGTAGAAGGCCGTCATCATGATGATCGGCAGCTCTTTGCCGGTTGGAAATTCACGAAGCTTTTGACAGAGTTGGAGACCATTGACGCCCGGAAGAAGAATATCGAGAAGGGCCAGATCATAGGCGTTCTGTTCGAATTTATCCAGGGCAAGTTCGGCAGAGGCGAAGCTGTTGACTTCGAAGCCGCGCAGCCGCAACGATTCGGAGATGAAACGGCAGATATTCGGATCATCATCAACCAGCAGAATGCGTTTTTGTCCCCCCTCGGTTTCCATCTCAGCCAGACTCCTTTAGATAATGTTGAAAAATCCTGCGGATATCTTCAGTGACTTGTGAGTATTCATTCAGGAATGCCTGCTCGGGCTTTTCGGAGATATTACCATAATCGAGATGCCTCGCCAGTTTGGCAAGGTAGGCAGGGTCTGCCGCGAGTTGGTTGATCGACTGGTTGTGGACCAGGCGCAATTTGTTTTCAAGGCGCCGCAGGAATTTATAGCCGTTCTCCAGGTGATCGTAATCCTCATCAGAAAGCAGTCCTTCTGAATGAAGCGCCTGCAGGGCGTCAATCGTGTTCCTGGAACGCAACGACGGGAGCTCGCGGCCATGCAGAAGCTGCAGATACTGCACCAGAAACTCGACGTCGACCATGCCGCCGTGACCTGTCTTGATGTTTCTGTACCGGTCGTCTTCTTTCGCCAGTTCCTTTTCCATGCGTTGTCTCAGGCGGTATATCTCTTCTGCGAGGTTGTCTTGCAGGGGACGCTCGTAGACGATTTGCTTGGTCAGTGCCTCGATGCTTCTGGCCAGACCAGGGTCTCCCGCGACAACCCGTGCCTTGAGAAGGGCCTGTCTTTCCCAGGGGGCAGCACTGGTTTCGTGGTAGGTGCGATAGGATGGCAGGGATGTGACGAGCGGGCCCTGGTTGCCTGAAGGCCGCAGGCGGGTGTCAATCTGGTAAAGGCTGCCTTCGCGGGTCATCAGGGTCAGGACGGAAATGATCCGTTGCGCCAGCCGGGCAAAGTATTGTTGATTGGACTGCTGTTTGAAGCGTTCCTGGTCTGTCCCTGCCACCGGTCTGGTCTCGCCATCCCCTTCGTAGATAAAGATGATATCCAGATCGGAGTGGTAGTTCAGTTCCATGCCGCCCAGTTTGCCCAGTCCGAGAATGGCAAATGTTGCCTGATGGTCTTGATTGTGGCCGTTCTGGCAGAAAGGCAGTCCAAACCTGGGAACCAGTTCCTCCTGTGCAATGATCAAGGCCTGCTGTAGACAGGTTTCGGCAACCAGGGACAACTGATGGGTGGTCCGTCCTTGGGGAGTGTGCCCCTGGATGTCGTTGAGCGCAATGCGCAGAAATTCTTCGTTGCGGAAGCGCCGTAATGCCTCGAGCTTGTCTTCATATGCGACAGCAATGGTCAAATGTTCATCCAGGCTGTCTCTCAGTGCATCAGCCTCTTTGTCGCTGACTGCATGACTGCGTGAAACCAGAGCATCGAGAATCTCCGGGTGTTGAATGAAGATGTGGGAGAGGAACTGGCTGGTTGCAAACAGGGAGACCAGGGTCTTGATGATGCCTGGATTTTCGGCGAGCAGCGCGTAATAAGTCCCGCGGGCTCTTCGGCAGGCCACCAGAAACTGTTCCAGGTAGCGCAATGCCATGGGCGGGTCGGGGCTGGCCAGAACCTCCTGAAACAACAGGGGGGCGATCCGGTCCAGTTCGCGCCGTGCTCTTTCGGTCAGACGCCCCCGACCGCCGCCCTCGCGCAGCAGGATGAGACTGTCGTAGGCAGCATCGGGGTTTTTGAAGCCTTTTTCCTCGAGGATATCCTTGCATAGGTCAGGGTCGGATTCGGGGTTGAAAAGGAAAGCAACCCTGGCATTGACCTGGCTTGGCAGTTCCTCCTCGCTGGTGTAGAAAAGATCATGAAATATGCCGTTGACTGCATCCCGATGCTGCTGCAGAACAGTATTGAAAGCCGCTGCGTTATCGAAGCCGCAGCGTCGGGCCAGTTGATCCCTTTCTGCTTCGCGGCTTGGGAGGTTGTGGGTCTGTTGTTCCATGAAAACCTGGATGCGATGCTCGACGGTGCGCAGGAATCGATAGGCTTCGGTCAACTGTTCGAATTCGTCCTGTTTGACTAACCCCTCTTCCCTGAGCAGGGCAAGCGCCTGCAGGGAATTTCGTTCACGCAGGGCTGAGTTTTTCCCGGCGTAGATCAACTGCAGGGCCTGGATGAAAAATTCAATTTCCCGGATGCCGCCGGCGCCAAGCTTCAGATTCAACTCCCCCTCCCGCTCCCGCGTCAGGCTGCAGTCGATTTTCTGCTTCATGGTCTTGATGTCCTCGATCATGGCGTAATCGAGGTGACGGCGGTAGATGAAGGGTTCGAGACGGTGCAGCAGGTGTTCGCCCAGAGGCTTCGATCCGGCAACCGGGCGCGCTTTGAGCATGGCGGATCGTTCCCAGCTTTGCCCCCAGCTTTCGTAATAGATTTCTGCCGCCAGGAGTGAATTGGCCATTTCCCCACTGTTGCCTTCGGGGCGCAGGCGCAGGTCGACACGGAACACAAAGCCATCCTCGGTGAACTGGCCGATCGCTTTCGACAGCATTTCTGACAGGCGGACAAAGTATTTGTGAAGCGGGATGCTGTTGCGCACACTTCCCGATGGGTCCGGGACACCGGTTGTCTGTCCCTGGTCCGAGCTGTAGAAGTAAATGAGATCGATATCAGAGGAGAAGTTCAGCTCGCGACCGCCGAATTTACCCATGCCGAACACGGTGAATTCTGCTTCCTGCCGGGGTTGTCCCTCTTCAGCATCAAGCAGGGGCGAGCCGTACTCTTTTTTTAGCAGGATGCTGCAGATTTCGTATGCTCGTTGCAGGCTGGCAGCGGCGAGGGCCGTGAGTTCGCCGGTCACCTCTTCCAGATTGGCGAGGCCACACAGGTCGCGACCGCCGATGCGCAGTATTTCTCGGGACTTGTAGATGCGCAGGGCTTTCTGGAGCTCGACAAAGCTTGCCGCTTCGGGGATGCGTGTGCGCAGCTCATCAAGCATGCACTCTTCATCTTTGGAGAGGGCAAACTCGTTGTCCAGAAAAAGGTCTTCGAAAAAGAGACTTTTGCGACAGAGAATGCCGCTCAGAAAGGGTGAAGCACCGAGCACCGTCATAAGCTGCCGGCGGCTTATTCCCCCCTGGAGAATTGGTTTGAGCTGGTCGGGGGAGACGGTTCCCGTCAATCTTTCGAGGTTGTTGAGCGCCAGATCCGGGTCGGCGCAGGCCAAGGCATCCGGGATCGTTCTCAAAAGGAGATCAGGTTCCTGGAGGGCTTCGTGAAGCAGAGCCAGGTTCGCTGCTGTTCTTTGGCTCTCTGTAAAGCCGATGGCCTCAGACTCCCTGGCGAGAGCCTCTTCGTCTCCGGACTGCAGCCAGCGCGTCCAGTCCTGTGACGACAGATTTTCCATTCAACGTCCCTTGCCGGCCAGTTCTTTCAGCCTAGAGGAGTAGTCCCCTTGTGCAATACCGCGTTCAGTGATAATTGCGGTCACCAGGCGGGCTGGGGTCACATCAAAGGCAGGATTGAAGACGCCGACTCCCTCAGGGGCCAGCTGCGTGTCACCGATGTGGGTGACCTCACGAATGTCACGCTGTTCGATCGGGATTTCAGATCCGTCGGCGAGACTCAGGTCGATGGTCGAGAGTGGAGCCGCCACATAAAAAGGAATGTTGTGCTCCTTAGCCAGAACGGCAACGCTGTAGGTACCGATCTTGTTGGCAACGTCGCCGTTGGCCGCGACCCGGTCCGCACCGACGATTACGCAGTCAACCCCACCCAGGCTCATCAGGTAGCCGGCCATGTTGTCGCAGATCAGAGTGACCGGGATCTGGTCGCGCTGCAGCTCCCAGGCTGTCAGGCGGGCCCCCTGCAGGAAAGGTCTGGTTTCATCGGCCAGGACCATGACCTGTTTGCCGGCAGTAACCGCGGCACGGACCACGCCCAGCGCGGTTCCATAGCCGCCGGTTGCCAGGGCTCCGGCGTTACAGTGGGTCAGGATGCGGGCTTGGGCCGGGATCAGCTTTTCCCCATGCTGACCCATTGCCTGGTTGATGCAGATGTCCTCGTCCGCAATGGCATTGGCTTCATACTCCAGTCCAATCTTGAGATTGATGGGTGGCTGGTTGAGGTTGGCCCGCACCAGTCTTTTCATGCGATCAAGAGCCCAGGCCAGATTGACCGCCGTCGGGCGCGTGGCGTTGAGGTTTTCGCAGACTTTATCGAATTCGTCGGCAAAGACCAGTGCGTCGTCAGTCTCGATTTTACAGGCACCCAGGTAGGCTCCGTAGGCTGCAGTGATGCCGATCGCAGGGGCGCCACGGACGACCATGCTGCGGATCGCTTCAGCCACGTCCTGGTCGTCGGTATAGTCCAACCAGACTTCCTCGACAGGGAGTTTGCGTTGATCGAGAAGGGAGAGCACGCCTTGCTTAAATCTGATCGGGCGGATGCCGGCATTGGCCTGCGGTGAAAAAGAACATTGGCTCATGAGAGTTATCCTGAAAGTTTGTCTTTGAGAATCTGGTTGACCATGCCGGGATTGGCCTTGCCTTTACTGGCTTTCATGACCTGACCGACAAAAAATCCCATCAGTTTTTCCTTGCCGGCGCGGTATTCGGCGGCCTGGCCGGGGTTGGCGGCAATGACCTCCTCGATCAGGGCTTCGATGGCCGAACTGTCCGTGACCTGCTTGAGCCCCTCCGCTTCGATAATCGCATCAGCCTCCTGGCCCGATTGCCACATTTTTTCAAAGACGTTTTTGGCGATTTTGCCAGAAATGGTATTGTCCTTGATCCGGTTGAGGAGCCCGGCCAGCCGGGTTGGCGACACCGGCGCATCGGTAATGGCTATGTTTCCCTCGTTCAGTTGCCTCGAAATCTCACCCATGACCCAGTTGGCACAGAGCTTTGCATCGCCGGTCAGCGGCACGCAGGCTTCAAAAAAGGCCGCCAGGGCCTGGTCAGCAGCCAGAATTTCGGCATCATAGGCGGACAGCCCCATTTCAGATTCGAAACGCAAGCGTTTCGCTTCGGGGAGTTCAGGCAAGCCTTCCCGGATCTCTGCAATCCATGCTTTGTCAATGACCAGCGGGACCAGGTCGGGGTCGGGAAAATAGCGGTAGTCGTGGGCCTCCTCCTTGCTCCGCATCGAGCGGCTCGTGCCGGTCTGGCTGTCGAAAAGGCGCGTTTCCTGGACGACCTGGCTACCGCTGTCGAGCAGGTCGGCCTGGCGCTCGATTTCGTACTCGATCGCCTGTTTGATGAAGCGGAACGAGTTGATGTTCTTCAACTCGGCGCGGGTGCCAAGTTCCTTCTGCCCCCATGGCCGGATCGATACGTTGGCATCGCAGCGGAAGCTGCCTTCTTCGAGGTTACCATCGCAAACCCCGAGATACACAACGATCTGGTGGAGTTTTTTTAAGTAGGCAATGGCCTCGTCAGCGGAGCGCATGTCCGGCTCCGAGACACTCTCAAGCAGGGGGGTGCAGGCTCGGTTGAGATCGACAAAAGAGGTGCGTGAACTTTCCTGGGTTTCGCCGTGGACCAGCTTGCCGGCATCCTCTTCCATGTGGATGCGGGTGATGCCGATCCGTTTCTCTGCTTCGTTTTCGGTGAGGATATCCAGCCAGCCGTGCTCGCAGATCGGCAGTTCGAATTGGGAAATCTGGTAGCCTTTCGGCAGGTCCGGGTAAAAGTAGTTTTTGCGGGCGAAGATCGAGCGCGGGGCGATCGCACAATTGGTTGCCAAGCCGGTTTTGATGGCAAATTCGACGACTTTTTCGTTGAGAACCGGCAGTGCGCCTGGCAAACCAAGGCAGACCGGACAGGTCTGGGTGTTCGGTTCCTGACCGAACACCTTGGAACAACCGCAGAAGATCTTGGTGTCGGTGGTCAACTGGACATGGACTTCCAGGCCGATGACGGTTTCGTATTTGGATGCCATAGATAGAACCTTTTTAAAAACTTATAAAGCTGCTTTTTTCTTGTGCCATTCGGTAGCCTGCTCGAAGGCGTAGCCCGTTTTCAGGATAGTCGCTTCATCGAACGGCTTGCCGATCAACTGCAGACCGATCGGCAGCCCTCCGTCCGAAAATCCGCAGGGGAGGCTTATCGCGCAGGTGCCGGCGAGGTTGACCGGTATCGTGAAGATGTCCGAGAGGTACATCTGTAGCGGATCGTCGACTTTTTCACCCAGAGGGAAAGCTGGAGTGGGCGCAACCGGAGTGAGCAGTACATCGACATCTTCGAAGACCCGGGTGAAGTCCTGGCGAACCAGTGTGCGGACTTTCTGGGCCTTGAGATAGTAGGCGTCGTAGTAGCCGGAGGAGAGTGCATAGGTGCCGAGCATGATGCGCCGCTTGACTTCAATGCCAAAACCTTCTGCACGGCTGCGTGTGTACATATCGATCAGGCTGTCGCTCTCTGCGGAACGCAGGCCGAAACGCACGCCGTCGTAACGGGCCAGGTTGCTGGAGGCTTCCGCTGTGGCGATTAGATAGTAGCCGGCGACGGCGTAGTCGGTGTGCGGCAGGCTGACCTCGACCAGTTCGGCACCGAGGTTCCGATAGGTTGCAATGGCCTGGTCCACTGCCCGACGAACATCATCATCCAGACCTTCGATAAAGTATTCCTTGGGAAGACCAATCCTCAACCCGGTGATATCTTCTGACAGGGTCGCAGAGTAGTCTGGAACCGGTATGTCGACGGAAGTTGAGTCAGCCGGATCGAAACCCGCGACAGTCTGCAGCAGCAGAGCGCAGTCGCCTATGTTGCGAGCCAGGGGACCAACCTGATCAAGGGAAGATGCGTAGGCAATCACGCCATAGCGGGACACTCGGCCATAAGTCGGCTTGAGCCCGACCACGCCGCAGTGTGCTGCCGGTTGCCGAACTGAGCCGCCGGTATCAGTGCCAAGGGTCGCAATAGCCTGGCTGGCGGCGACACTGGCGGCACTGCCTCCGGATGATCCCCCTGGAACACGATCCGTGTTCCAGGGGTTGTGAACCGGTTCAAACGCTGTACACTCGTTGGAACTGCCCATGGCAAATTCGTCCATGTTGAGCTTGCCAAGGATTACGGCGTCTTGCTGTTTGAGACGTGCTATGACTGTTGCATCGTAGGGTGCAATGTAATTATTAAGAATTTTCGACCCACAGGTCGTGAGAATGCCGCTGGTATTAAATATGTCTTTGACCGCGATCGGGATGCCGGTCAGGGCGCCAGCTTCGTTTGCAGCAATGCGGCGGTCAGCGGCTTTTGCTGCTGCCAGGGCTTCAGCTTCGCAGACCGTGATAAATGCATTGATTTTGTCGTCCGTGGCGGCGATGCGGTCGAGAAACGCGCGGGTCACGTCAACGGAAGAAACTTCCCGGTTGTCGAGTCGGGCGCGTAATTCGGTCAGGGTCAGATCATAGAGTTTCATTGAGTTTGTCCATCCGGAAAAATGGCGGCTATTCGATAACACGGGGGACGCGGAACCCTGCCGGGTCCGGTTCAGGTGCATTGGCAAGGGCTTGTTCCCGGGTGAAGCCGGGCTGCACCTCGTCCTTGCGGAAAGCGTTTTCCATCGGTACGACATGAGCCGTCGGGACAATGCCTTCGGTGTCGAGTTGGTTAAGCTGCTCAACATAGCCAAGGAACTTGTCCATTTCGTCCTGCATGGCATCAAGTTCCCGGTCGGTCAGGGTTAGCCGGGCAAGGCGGCTGACGTGCTCCACTTCGGCACGTGAAATCTTCATGGCAGGTAAACCTCCAGAACGATTGTTCGTCAATACTAAGAGATGGTTGTGTCGGTTCAGGTTAATTGCAAAAACTAACATGCAGCATAGAAAATGGCAAGTGTGTGAATCGGTGAATTTTTTGTTGCTAAGGTGCCTTTTTGTAAGAGCTTGGTAACTCTTCAGCCTCTCAGCGAGGGCATGTGGACTACAGCCATTGCCTGCGTCCAATGTTGTCACTTAACTTCCCGCAAGCAACAGCTATAGCCCACATGCTGTGCGGTTAGTCTGACAGCTGAATAGTTACAGAGCTTGCAGAATAAAATATTGGTAAATGAGTTGCGCAATGCGGGAAATATGTCTAAATTTGAGAGAAGTGCAGAGAGTGCTTATGAACGTGTCTTGAATTTGACCTGGATCCGTTAGTAAACGGATCCAGACTTGACCTTGAAGGAACAAAGGGAGATCTGATCATGAAAAGACTACTGATATTGTCGCTGACCGTGATGATGGTATGGGGATGTGCCCAACCTACGACAAAAACCCAGCAAGGCGCTATGATCGGGACCGGGGTCGGTGCTGCCATAGGTGCCGGGCTCGGCCAGGTAATCGGTGGTGATACCGAGGCAACCCTGCTTGGCGCCGGGATCGGAGCCGTGCTCGGCGGTGTCGCCGGCGGAAGTGTCGGCCGCTACATGGACAAC
>DAOVNV010000048.1 GCA_030630015.1 Desulfuromonadales bacterium
AAAGGTCCCGGAGAACGGCGCCGAAATTCGCATCCGCGTGACGCGCCAGAATGCCAGCAAGGCTTCGGCGGAAATCGAATTCCTGGATCCTGCATCGGGCAAACTGGTTGCCCGGATGGAAGATTATGAATGCGTGATCGACGCTTCCCTGAATGAAAGTTTCCAGCGCAACAAACTGCAGGGGGCTGCCTGAGCATGAAGCACGGGAAATCCGTGGCCATTGTCGGGGTCGGCGGCATTTTTCCAAAGTCGCCGACCCTGGAGCATTTCTGGGCCAACATAACAGGCAATGTCAATACGGCGCGGCGCCCTCCCGAGGGACGCTGGCTACTGGACCCGGACCAGATCTACGATCCCGTGGTCGGTACTGCTGACAAGGTTTATTCGGAAAAAGCCTGCTTTATTGATGGATCTCTGCAGGACCTCTGCCTGGATGGGCTCGATATCCCCGCAGAATTCCTGAGCGAGCTCGACCCGATGTTCCACCTGCTGCTGCATGCCGGACGCCAGGCGTATCTGGACGGCGTTTCGCAGCATTTGGAGCGGGATCGGGTCGGGGTGATCCTCGGCAACCTGGCCTTGCCAAGTGAAAAGTCCTCGGCCTTGGCCAGGAATTACCTGGGCCGGACTTTCGAGGAGAAGCTGCTTGGCGAAAGCCTGCCGCAGGAAGGCTCGGGAACTGCTCCGGTCAACCGCTACGTTGCCGGCCTGCCGGCTGGGGTCCTGGCCCGGGCTCTCGGCGTTCGAGGCTCCTGCTTTACGCTCGATGCGGCCTGTGCTTCTTCCTTGTATGCCATCAAACTTGCGGTGGACGAACTGGTTGCCATGCGGGCTGACGCCATGCTGGCCGGCGGCCTGTCCCGACCCGATTCCCTTTATACCCAGATGGGTTTTTCCCAGTTGCGTGCCCTGTCTCCGACCGGAACCTGTTCCCCTTTTGACAAGCATGGTAATGGCCTGGTGGTCGGCGAAGGCTCCGGGATGTTCCTGCTCAAGAGGACCGAGGATGCGGTTCGTGACAAGGATCATATTTATGCGGTCATTCGGGGAATCGGTCTGTCCAACGATCTCGGCGGCAGTTTGCTGGCCCCTGCTTCGGAGGGGCAGCTGCGCGCCATGCGTGCCGCGTATCGGCAAGCTGGCTGGTCGCCTGCGGATGTTGATCTCATCGAGTGCCACGCAACCGGGACGCCGGTCGGCGATGTGGTTGAATTCAACAGCCTCAAGGAGCTCTGGGGGGAGGCCGGCTGGAGGAAGGGTCAGTGCGTCATCGGTTCGGTCAAGTCAAATATTGGCCACCTGCTGACTGCTGCAGGTTCTGCGGCCCTTTTGAAAACGGTCCTGTCGCTAAAAGAGCAGACCCTGCCGCCGACGGCAAACTTTTCAGTGCCGGCCGGTGATATGAATTATGATGAGAGCCCCTTCAGGATCCTGAAGGGGCCTGCTCCCTGGAAAACCCGCGAAGCAGATGTGCCGCGCCGAGCGGCTGTCAGCGCATTCGGTTTCGGCGGCATCAACGCTCATCTCCTGGTCGAGGAGTGGCTCCCGAAGAAACCATCGAAAAGTTCGGTGACTTTCCCGCCATCCTTCCAGCGTCAGAATCAGCCGGTAGCCATCGTTGGCATGGCTGCTCATTTCGGCCCATGGGAGTCCCTGCAGGAATTTCAATACAGGGTGCTTGGGAATTCACGCGAGTGTGCTCCAGTCACGCCAAAGACCTGGTGGGGCGCTGAGCAGAGCCGGTGGTTTGAGCAGGAGGGGTTCAAACCTGGTGATTTCAAAGGGCATTTCATCGAGGAAGTTTCCTCTGCTCCGGGAGAATTTCGCATCCCTCCCAAAGAGCTTGAGGAGATGCTGCCCCGCCAGTTGTTGATGCTGAAAGTTGCCGGCCAGGCTCTTGACGATGCCGAGCTCAGAAAAGAGGACCTCCTGTTTACCGGGGTGTTCATCGGAACGGGACTGGACCTCAACGCGACGAACTTTTCCTTCCGCTGGTCCATCCGGAAAATGGCTCCGATCTGGGCGGAACAGCTTGGTCTTGAGCTTTCACCGCAGGAACTGGACGAATGGACCGAAACGCTGCGTGATGCGGCCGGACCCGCTTTGACCGCAAATCGGACGATGGGTGCTCTCGGCAGCATCGTAGCCAGCCGGATTGCCAAGGAATTCCGTATCGGCGGTCCCAGCTTCACCCTGTCCAGTGAAGAGAATTCCGGCCTGCGCGCCCTGGAAGTCGGTATACGGGCCCTGCAGGAAGGATCGATCAACCGTGCCGTCGTCGGCACTTCGGATATGGCCGGCGATCTGCGTGCGGTGCTTGGCCGTCATGCGCTCAAACCATTTTCTTCCCATGGCCGTGCCAGGCCTTTCGACAAGCACGCTGATGGCAGCATCATCGGTGAAGGGGCCGCTGCCGTAGTGCTGAAGCGCCTTGAGGATGCCCAGCAGGATGGTGACCGGATTTACGCGGTGATCAGGGGGACCGGTTCAGCTGTCGGTGGCCAGGTCGATGAATTTGCGCCGGATCAGCGGACCTGTTCCCTGGCTCTTGAACGGACCTTTCACGACACAGGCATTGCCCCTTCCGAAGTCACCTATCTGGAGACTGACGGCAGTGGCTCCCCGCTTGAAGACGGCATGGAAGCCAATGCTCTTGGTGCATTTTTCGGTGCAGAGCCGAATGAAACGCCCTGCTATATTGGTAGCGTCAAGGCTGATATCGGACACGCCGGGGCAGCTTCAGGTCTGGCGTCTCTGGTCAAGGCAGCGCTCTGTTTGGACCGTCAGATCATCCCGCCGCTGCGTCACACTGAATCGGTGCGTTACGAGTGGATTCGTGGCAAGCGGGATTTTATCCTTCCCGCTTCGCCGCAGTACTGGATGCGCAACAGTGCCGATGGACCGCGCAAAGCGGTCGTCAGTTCCTTCGGGGTGGACGGGTCTTGTTCCCATGCCCTGCTGGAGGCCTTTGAGGATAAAGGCAGCCCCCGTCATTCAGCCTTGCTTGATCAACCGCTTGGACCGCGCAACGAGGCACTTTTCTCTCTCGAGGCAGATGATGTCGCAGGGCTGCAGGAAAAGATTGTCCAGCTGAAAAATTTTTTCAACAAGGCCCCACAGGAAGAAATCGAAACCCTGGCGACTCTCTGGCTGAGTGAATCGCCGGTCGACCCGATCAAAAAACTCTGTGTGGCCATGGTTGCCCATGACACATCTGCTCTGGTCGAGCAGCTTGATCACGCGGCACTCTGTCTGCGGGAGCATCCGGACCGCCCTATAGAAGTGAATGGCGGCTCGGGATTGTCCTCCGGGCTTCGCGACCGCTTGTTCTATGCACCTGCGCCATTGGCCGGAAAGGGTCAGGTCGCGTTCGTCTTTCCCGGTTCGGGAAATCACTTCGCCGGCATGGGGCAAGAACTTTCCGTGCAGTGGCCGCAGGTTTTCCGGCAGCAGGATACCAACAGCCAGTTCCTTGCCAGGCAGTTTCTACCCAAGCATTTCTGGAAACAGAACCTTGCCGAGTCGATCCATAGCGACCACAACTCCCTGGTGATCGGCCAGGTGGCGCTGGGTACGGCGGTCAGCGATCTGGTGCGTAGTTTCGGAGTTGAGCCGCAGGCGGTCAGCGGCTATAGCCTGGGCGAGTCGGCCGGGCTGTTTTCACTGAGGGCATGGACCGATCGGGATGGGATGGCGAAGCGGCTCGCTGAATCAACCCTGTTTACCGAAGATCTGGCTGGGGGCTGTAAAGCTGCGGCCAGAACCTGGAGGTTGAAACGGCGGCAGCATGTCGACTGGGCTCTCGGACTGATCGATGCCCCCGCAGGTGATGTACGCCAGGCCCTCAAAGGTCTGGACCGGGTCTATCTCCTGATCATCAACACTTACCAGGAATGCGTGGTTGGCGGCGATCGCTGGCAGTTGGAGCAGTTGGTGGAAAAGCTCGGCTGTCACCTGTTTCCACTAAAGGGAGTGACCACCGTGCATTGCGAGGTGGTTAAACCGGTGGCGAAACCTTACCGGGAATTGCATCACTTTCCCGCCACTCCGCCTGACGGCGTGCGTTTTTACAGTACAGCTCGCGGTGAAAGCTACGAGGTGACTGATGAAAGTGCCGCAGATGCCATCCTCGCCCAGGCTCTTGATACGGTTGATTACACCCGGGTCGTTGAGAAACTTTATGACGATGGCGTCAGGATTTTCCTGGAGATGGGTCCGGGCAACTCCTGCAGCCGCATGATTAACAGCATCCTCGTGGATCGCCCGCATATGGCCCGCGCAGCCTGCTTCCCCGGTCAGGGTGCGGTCTCGCTAACCCTCCGACTGCTCGGCCAATGCCTTGCCGAACGTGTCCCTGTGAATCTGGCTGCCCTTTATCCGCCGGAAAGGCTCCCGGTCCCGGTTGAAGAGAATGTTGTGCGTATTCGGACCTTGATCGGTGGCCTGGCGTTCCCTTCGATCAGTCTCCCGGCTTCCAGTAATGTTGCTGATGATGCCGTGCCTGAAACGGGCAAAACGACTGAAAAAATTGCCACAACGACCGAAATATCGACCGTGGCACCAGCGCCAGATGTCCCGCCGCAAGCAAGTGACCAGCCGGCTTCCGGAGATCCTGTCATTACCCGGTTTGAGCAGCTCAGCAAGCGGAACCTGGAGACCCATGCGGCCTACCTGAGTTTTACCGAAACCATGGGCAAGGCAATCTCGGACAACCTGTCCCTGCAGATGTCGCTGCTTGAGAAAATGGTTGTGGCCGGTGAGGAAATCCCTCGCCTGGACCCAATATTGTCGGTTGCTACCGCTTCCGTTGAACCGGCTGCGGATACTGCCGGGGCAGACCGGGTACCACTTCAGCCTCACCGGATGACGTTGCACAAGCCCGAGCCGGCCTTCGACCGGACGATGTGCATGGAGTTCGCAATCGGCTCAATTGCGAAAATGCTCGGCCCCGAATTCGCCGAAGTAGATGCCCACCCGACCCGGGTCCGCCTGCCGGATGAACCGCTGATGCTGGTCGATCGGATTGTCGCCGTGGAGGGTGAACCCCGCTCGATGACCAGCGGCCGAGTGATTACCGAACATGACGTGACAGCTGATCGCTGGTATCTGGATGGCGGCCGTATTCCAACCTGCGTTGCGGTCGAAGCCGGCCAGGCCGACCTGTTCTTGTCCGGTTACCTCGGCATCGACTTCGTGACCAAAGGCCAGGCCGTTTACCGGCTGCTCGATGCGGTGGTCACCTTCCACCGGGCGCTGCCGGTGCCGGGCGACGTGATCCGCTATGACATCAGAATCGATCACTTCTTCCGGCAGGACCAGACCTACCTGTTCCGTTTCAATTTCGAAGGGACGGTCAATGGCGAGCCGCTGCTGTCGATGAAAAACGGTTGTGCCGGGTTCTTTAGCGAGGAGGAACTGGCGGCCGGGCAGGGTATCGTGCACACCAAGCTCGACCTGCAGCCCCAGCCGGGCACCCTGCCCGCCGACTGGCGTGAACTGGTGCCGATGGCAAACGAGGCCTACGATGAACGGCAGATCGACGCACTCTATAATGGCGACCTCGTTGCCTGCTTCGGACCTGCTTTCTCGGACCTCGGTCTGCAGCGGCCCTATACCCTGCCGGGTGGGAAACTGAAGCTGGTCGACCGGGTGATCGAACTGGACCCGCAGGGCGGCCGCTACGGTCTGGGCCAGGTCCGTGCCGAGATGGACATCCATCCCGATGACTGGTTTCTGACCTGCCACTTCTGCGACGACAACGTCATGCCCGGCACCCTGATGTACGAGTGCTGCATGCACACTCTGCGCATCTACCTGCTGCGCATGGGATGGGTCGGCGAAGAGGGGACAACCTGGTGTGAGCCGGTTCCCGGCGTCGACAGTGGTCTGAAATGCCGCGGTCAGGTGATTGATACGACTCGTACGGTCACCTACCAGGTCAGTATCAAGGAGTTGGGCTACGGTCCCGAGCCTTTCGCCATCGTCGATGCCCTGATGTTTGCCGACGGCAAGCCGATCGTCGAGATTCCCAACATGTCGGTCCGTCTGGCCGGGCTTGACCGGCAGAAGGTTGAGGGCTTGTGGGTCGGGACTGTCCCCGATTCTCAGGGGACTGTCCCTCATGTCGCCGTCCCAGAATCCGGGGACAGTCCCCATGCGGGGACAGTCCCCCTCTACGACTACGATAGGATTCTGGCGTTTTCAGCCGGCAACCCCTCCGAGGCATTTGGCGAGCCTTACAAAATTTTTGACAGCGAACGCAAGATAGCCCGTCTGCCGCGACCGCCGTTCCAGTTTCTTGATCGTATCGTTGATGTAAGCGGTGAGCCGTTCAAGCTGGTGGAAGGGGCGAGCTGTGTTGCCGAATACGACGTGCCGGTTGACGCCTGGTATTTCGTCGCCGAGCGGTCGCAGTACATGCCATTCAGCGTCCTGCTTGAAACCGGCCTGCAGCCCTGTGGCTGGCTGGCCGCCTATCTCGGTTCCGCCCTGACCAGCGAGGTCGACCTGAAGTTCCGTAACCTGGACGGCAACGCTGTGCAGCATCGGCCGGTGACGCCCGCTTCCGGGACCCTGACCACGCGGGTCAAGATCACGCGCATTTCGAGCAGCGGCGGCATGATCATCCAGGGCTACGATTTCGAGATCAGCGACAGTGTCGGGCCGGTCTATACTGGCGACACGGTCTTCGGCTTCTTCTCGGCGGAGTCGCTTGCCCAGCAGGTCGGCGTGCGTGATGCCCGACTCTACGAGCCTTCGGCTGAAGAGGTCGCCCGTGCCGAGCAGTTTGATTATCCGCCGGAAGCACCTTTTCCTGAGCGGAAATTGCGCATGGTTGACCGGATTGATCTGTTCGTCAAGGATGGCGGGCCGCAGCCGCTCGGCTTCATCAGGGGCAGCAAGGTTGTCGACCCGGACGAGTGGTTCTTCAAGGCCCACTTCTACCAGGACCCGGTCTGCCCAGGCTCCCTGGGGCTGGAGTCTTTCCTGCAGTTGCTTAAAGTGGTGGCTGCAAGGCGCTGGGGGGTGACGCCGGACAGCAGGTTCGAATGCATCTCCCTGGGTGAAAAGCACAGCTGGAACTATCGTGGCCAGATTATCCCCAAGAACGAACTGGTTGTGATCGAAGCGGTGGTTACTGAGGTCGACGACGAATCCAGACTGGTCAGGGCCGACGGCTACCTTGCCGTTGACGGCCGGATTATCTACCAGATGAAGGACTTTACGGTGAGGCTGCTTTGAATGATTGGATCATTGTCACAATGATCCAATCCCCGGGCGACCATACGTCTCCCTCGTAGGGGCACGGCATGCCGTGCCCCTACCGTTGATGACATAAATATGGTGCAGCATGCCGATAAATTCTTCAATGGTTACGTTATTGCGAACCTCTGTCGTTTTCACCCATTCTCGGCGAACAAAATTGATCATACTTGCCTGACGGCGCCGCAACAGGTAACATAGTCAACTTACGAGCATATTGATGTCACAGCGAAATGGTGGTCAATGAGGTATTCAAGGGTTTATATCGAATCTGTAGGTTATGAACTGGCACCGATCGTGGTGACGTCCAGCGAATTGGAAAATCGGCTGAAACCGGTTTACGAAGCGCTGCATATCCCACCGGGGCAACTGGAATCGCTGACCGGCATCCGCGAGCGGCGCTGGTGGAAGCCGAATACGCCGATTTCACAGGGGGCCATCGCGGCTTCCCTGAAAGCGCTGCAGGGTCGGAGTATCACGCCCCAGGACCTTGGGGCGGTGATCTACGCAGGCGTTTGCCGCGAGCATTTCGAGCCGGCCACGGCCTGCCAGGTGGCCGCTGCCCTCGGAGTGCAGGGGAGTGCGGCTGTTTACGATATTTCCAACGCGTGTCTCGGCATCCTCAACGGCGTGTTGGATATTGCCAACCGGATCGAGTTGGGGCAGATCCGGGCGGGACTGGTTATGGCCTGTGAAAGTTCCCGGGAAATCAACGAGATCACCATTCGTCGCCTGCTCGAGCATCCGGGGATGGAACTGTTTGCCTCATCGCTGGCGACCTTCACCGGCGGGTCGGGCGCCGCGGCTGTATTACTGACCGACGGCTCCTTCACTCCGTCCCGGCGGCCGAAGCTGTTGGGCGGCGTCAATATTGCTGAGCCGCAGCATCACACCCTGTGTCGCTGGGGCATTAAGCCGGACTTGGTCGAAAACCATGTTCCCTACATGCAGACCGATGCCGTGGCTGTCATGAAGCATGGCGTGAAACTCGGCAAGAGAACCTGGGATGCACTGCTGGCCGAACTGGAACTGACCACCGACCGGGTGGACAAGGTGATCTGCCATCAGGTCGGGGATGCCCACCAGAAGCTGATCCTGCAGACCATCGGGATTGCCCCGGAAAAGGACTTCACCACCTTCGAGTTTCTCGGCAACATGGGGACTGTCTCATTGCCGGTGACTGCCGCGCTGGCCAAGGAGCGGGATGTGCTGCTGCCGGGCGATGTGGTCGGTTTCCTGGGGATCGGCAGCGGCCTGAACTGCCTGATGTTGGGGATCCAGTGGTGATGCATCCGTCCTATCCCTTCAAAAGCCATTTCCTTGACCTGAACGGCCTCAAGTATCATTACCTCGATGAAGGCCGCGGTGAACCGGTGGTCATGGTCCATGGCAATCCGACCTGGTCCTTCTACTACCGGAACCTGGTGAAGACCCTGAGATCTGATTATCGCGTCATAGCCCCTGATCATATGGGCTGTGGTCTCTCGGACAAACCGGCCGATTCCTACTATTCCTTCACCCTGAAACAGCGGGTGGATGATCTCGAGGCCCTGCTCGACAGTCTGAAAATCGGTAAGAACATCACTCTGGTCCTGCATGACTGGGGCGGAATGATCGGCATGGCTTACGCATCGCGGCATCCGGAACGGATCGCCCGCCTGGTGATCCTGAATACGGCGGCCTTTCATCTGCCGGAGTCCAAACCGTTTCCCCCGCTATTGAAGCTCTGCCGCGATACCCAGCTTGGCGCCTTCCTGGTACAGGGCCTCAATGCCTTTGCCCTGGTCGCCGCCCGCATCGGTTGCAAGCGCAACCCGATGAGTGCCGAACTGCGCAAGGCTTATTGCAGCCCCTACCAGAAATGGCATGATCGCCTGGCAGTCCTGCGCTTCGTACAGGATATCCCCTTGGTGCCCGACGACAGTGGTTACGACCTGGTCAGCGAGGTGGCAGAGGGACTGCATCGTTTTGCCGGTCTGCCGATGACCATCTGCTGGGGAGAACTGGACTTTGTGTTTGACCGCCATTTTCGGGAGGAATGGCAGCGGCGCTTCCCGAACGCTGAGGTGCACTCCTTCGCCGATTGCGGCCACTATATCCTCGAAGATGCGCAGGATGAAGTGATCCCGATCATTCAGCAATTTTTAAAGGATCATCCCCTCGGGGCCACCAAGACATGACCCAGCGCTTGTCCAATATCGCTGGCCACCTGCCCGAGATGGCCCGTCAACAGCCGGACACTCCGGCGATCTACTGCCCGACTGGCCGGGACAGCCAAGGGCGTACCACCTATTTCAGCTGGACCTTTAGTGAACTCGACCGGGAAAGCAACCGAGTCGCGCTGGGGCTCGAATCGATCGGCATCAAACGCGGGGTACGGACCGCCCTGATGGTCAAGCCGGGCCCAGAGTTTTTTGCGCTTACCTTCGCCCTGTTTAAAGTGGGGGCGGTGCCGATCCTGATCGATCCAGGGATGGGAGTGAAGAACCTCAAGGTCTGCCTCGCCGAAGCACAGCCGGAAGCATTTGTCGGCATCCCGAAAGCTCACTTGGCCCGCATCCTGCTCGGCTGGGGCAAGGCTTCGCTGAAAATTCTTCTGACCGTCGGCAAGCGGGTTCTCTGGGGAGGCGCGACGCTCCGACAGATCACGGCCCCTTTCCCCGCGGCGGCAGAATATGAGATGGCACGGACCGACAGTGCGGAGACGGCTGCGATCCTGTTTACCAGCGGCAGCACCGGGGTGCCGAAAGGCGCCGTCTACAGCCATGGAAATTTTGTCGCCCAGGTCGAGGCCTTGCGGCAGGTTTACGCGATCCGGCCCGGCGAGATCGATCTGCCGACCTTTCCTTTGTTCGCCCTGTTCGCTCCCGCATTGGGGATGACCTCGGTGATTCCCGAAATGGATTTTACCCGCCCCGCCAGCGTCGATCCGGTCAAGATCATCGAGGCGGTCGAACGTTTCAAGGTAACCAACCTGTTTGGTTCGCCATCCCTGATCAACCGGGTCGGTTTGCATGGCGCCGCCCACGCCGTGCATCTGCCGAGCCTAAAAAGGGTGATCTCAGCGGGGGCACCGGTCCCGGCGGTCGTTCTGGAACGGTTCGCCGGCATGCTTGACAGCGGAGTACAGATTTTTACACCTTACGGTGCCACGGAATCCCTGCCGGTCTGTTCGATCGGCAGCCAGGAAATCCTTGAGCAGACGAGGGAGCTGACTGATCAGGGCAAGGGAGTCTGTATCGGACCGCCGGTGGAAAGCATCCAACTGGAGGTGATCGGCATCGACGACGATCCGATTGATCACTGGGCAGATAGTCTGAAAGTGGCGCCGGGCGAGATTGGCGAGATCGTGGTCAAGGGACCGCAGGTCACCGCCAGCTATTTCAACCGTGATTCCTCAACGAAGCTGGCCAAAATTGCTGATCCAGAAAATGGCGGATTTTTTCATCGCATGGGTGATCTGGGTTACCGTGACGAAATGGGCCGCATCTGGTTCTGCGGGCGCAAGTCGCACCGGGTGATCACTCCTAATGGAACGTTGTTCACCATCCCTTGCGAGGCGATTTTTAATACGCATGCCCGGGTGTTCCGGACCGCCCTGGTTGGTGTCGGCACGCCAGGAAGTTTGCGGCCGGTGCTCTGCGTCGAGTTGGAACAGGAGGCGCAAAAGACCGATCAGGCTTCAATCCGTGAGGAACTGCTCAAGATCGGCCAGGGTTTCGAGATCACCCGATCGATCCGTGATGTCCTTTTCCATTCGGCCTTCCCGGTGGATATCCGTCACAATGCCAAGATCTTCCGCGAGAAGCTAGCAGTCTGGGCTGCTGGTGAATTGTCATGAAAGCACTGGTGACCGGCGGCGGCGGATTCCTCGGCAAAGCGATTATTCACAGGCTGCTTGCGAAGGGGGTCGATGTCTGTTCCTTTTCGCGCTCGGCGCATGCCGGTCTCGATGCTCTCGGCGTGGAGCATCGTCTTGGTGATCTGGCTGACGGCAATGCCGTGGTGGCTGCGGCTTCAGGCTGCGACATCGTCTATCACGTGGCGGCCAAGGCCGGCGTCTGGGGCCCATATCAAGAGTTTTACCGGACCAATGTGCTCGGGACCCGGAATGTGATCCAGGCGTGTCGTGCGCATGGTCTCCACCGACTGGTTTATACGAGTTCGCCCAGTGTCGTATTTGACGGCACCGATATGGAAGGGGTGGACGAAAGCATACCTTATCCCACGCATTATCATGCCTTCTATCCGCAGACCAAGGCGGCGGCCGAGCAGCTGGTTTTGCAGGCCAACGGCCTGGAATTGGCAACGGTCGCTTTGCGCCCTCACTTGATCTGGGGGCCGGAAGACAACCACCTGGTCCCCCGAATTCTCGAACGGGGCCGAAAGGGTGCCCTACGCCGGATCGGCAAGAAGGCATGTCTGGTCGATACCATTTATATAGATAACGCGGCTGAAGCTCACTTGCTGGCTGCTGAACGGCTTGATATTGGTTCTGTGGTTGCCGGCAAGGCTTATTTCCTGTCACAGGGTGAGCCGCTGCCACTTTGGGATGTGGTCGACCAGATTCTCAAGGCAGGTGGCATCGCTCCGGTTGCCGGGACCATTTCCCCGAGGTTGGCTTACGGCATTGGCTGGGCCATGGAGAAAGTCTACGGTTTGCTGAAGATCCGGAGTGAACCGCGCATGACGCGCTTTGTGGCCCGCGAGCTTTCCACGGCCCACTGGTTTGACCTCAGCGCCGCGCGCAATGACTTTGGCTACGAGCCGCAGGTGTCGTTCGATGAGGGGATGGTTCGGTTAAAAAAATGGCTCGCGGATAGCGAACAATCTTTGTAAACGCAAGCCGGAAGTTAGTGCTGCAAGATGATCCCTCATTTGACACTCTGGGAAGCCCCTCCTTCAAAAATAACTCTCTCAAATCAACTTCCGTTGGAACTTAAACAAGCATACATACATGATACATGGCATAAATTGAGGGCTAATGAAGAAATTAGAAAAATATATTATAAAAAAAATGAAACAAGAAAATCTCGTTTGAAAACAACATACCCAATAATTGGTTATTCTATTGGTGCGAAAGATAAAATTGATTGTATTAAAGATACAATTAAAAAACTTAATATTGAAGATGATATTTTCGCATATATTACGGATACAAGTTTTCTCCATAAAATAAAAGGTAATATTCAACTCATC
>DAOVNV010000209.1 GCA_030630015.1 Desulfuromonadales bacterium
AAATGCCTGCGTTTTAAAGAGGAGATGTGGGAGGAAGAACAGTTTTAAGGCAGTGGCGTGGCAAGCGGGGGCGAGTCGCGCGGAAAAACTTTAAAGGCAGAATGCGGGAGACAGCAGATAAGACTCTTTTATAAGAGGAGACACAGATGTCGAGTTCAACTCTATTAGTGGAAAAAAACGGCGCCGTTGCTGTGGTGACTTTCAATAATCCGAAAGCTCTTAATGCTTTGACTGTAGACACCTTCGAGGCGCTCGAGCAGATGTTGAGCGATCTGGCTGAAGATCAGGATGTCCGTGTTGTGATCCTGACCGGTGCCGGTGATAAAGCCTTCATTGCTGGCGGAGATATCGGTTTTCTGGCGACCCTCGATGTTGCGGGGGCGCGGCGTTTCGCCCTGCTGGCCCAGAAGGTTATTGATCAGATCGAAGCCTTCCCCAAGCCGGTGATTGCAGCAATCAACGGCTATGCACTCGGTGGTGGCTGTGAACTGTCCATGGCCTGCGACATGCGGGTTGCGGCCGACACGGCCCGCTTCGGACAGCCTGAAGTCAAGCTCGGTATCATCCCCGGGTTCGCCGGGACCCAGCGTCTGGCACGTCTGGTCGGCAAGGCAAAGGCCAAGGAAATGATTTTCACCGGTGAAATGATCAGCGCGGCGGATGCGGAGCGCATCGGACTGGTCAATCGGGTGGTGCCGGCCGACCTGTTGATGGAAGAGACGCAAGCGCTGGCCGCCACGATGACGGATAAAAGCGCCTCCGCCATCGCGTTGAGCAAGGAAGCAATCGATCATGGCGTCGAGATGGATTTTGCCCGCGCGGCGCGATACGAAGCGGACCTGTTCGGGCTCAGCTTTGCGACGCCTGATGCCCAGGAGGGGATAGCGGCTTTTCTTGAAAAGCGGTCGCCGCAATTCAAATAGCGTCAAGAAAGTGCTGAGTGCTGAGCGATGAGCGATGAGAAAATAAGTTGCGGAAATTGCAAGACAAGGATAAATTTAATCCATAGTCGGCGCTCTCCCCCCCCTGACAGACGTTTTCATCCCTTTGCTCGCTCAGGAGATTTGTTCAAATGGCCGAAGGCAACACTCTCTTCCTCCCGGTGAAAGATTTTTGCCGACGCAATGTGGCGACCTGCTCTCCGAGGGAATCAGTTCTCGAAGTTGCTGCCATGATGCATGACAAAAACATCTCAAGTGCGGTGGTCTGTGAGAAGGGAAACCCGATCGGCATCATGACTGATCGTGACCTGCGCAGCAAGGTGGTCGCACAAGGAGTCGATCCGACCACCATCACGGCACAGGACATCATGAACGCACCGTTGATCACGGTTCGTGAAGATGACTTCATCTTTGAGGCCCTCCACCGCATTTCCAGAAACAATATCCACCGCGTCTGCGTAATCGACGCAGAACAGCGTCTGGTCGGGATCATCACCGATTCAGATATCATCAAGCTGCAATCCAACTCTCCGCAAAGACTGGTGCGTGACATCGAGGAGGCCGGGACGATTGCCGAAGTCAAGGCCCTGCACAAGGATATCCAGCGCCTGATCCTTCACCTGGTTGGGACCGGGGTTCCTACCCGGGAACTGGTCAGGATGATCGCGCATCTCAACGACCAGTTGCTGCTGCGTTTGATTACTCTGCTGCGCGAGCGCCAGTTCAGTGATCTGTCTGACAAATTCGCATTTGTCGTTCTGGGCAGCGAGGGTCGCAGTGAGCAGACCCTGACCACCGACCAGGATAATGCCATTATTTATGCGGATGACCTTGGCAGGGAAGAAATAAGCAGAATCGAAGCTTTTTCAGAAACCCTGATCGATACTTTGATCGAGGTTGGAGTGCCAGCCTGTCCGGGGGGCATCATGGCCAAGAACAAATTCTGGCGGCGCAGTTACTCCGAGTGGAATCAGATCCTGTTTTCCTGGATGAGGAATCCTGTCCCTGAAAACATCCTGAACGGCAGCATGTTTTTCGATCTGCGCACCATTTACGGTGATGCCAGCCTGGAACAGAACCTGAAGCAGCAACTGGCTGAGTTCTTCCAGACCGATCAGATGTTTTTGACGCGTCTGGCCGGCAACCTGTTGCGCTTCAAGACGCCTCTCGGGCTGTTTGGCCGGATCAAGACGGACCACGATGCCGAACATCGTGGCCAGATCGATGTCAAGAAAGCCGGCATTTTTGCGATCACTGAAGGGATTAAGGCGTTGGCCATGGAGGCGGGGATCATGGACGGCGGCACCCATGAAAGGATGCGAGACCTGGTCAAAAAGGGTGTCCTCGAACAGACTCAGGCGGATGATCTGGAGGCAAGCTACAGCTTCCTGGTTTTTCTCAGGTTGCGCTGCCAGGTTGACGGTATCCGTGCCGGGTATGAGCCGAACAACTACGTCACCCTGGCAAGGCTCAACCACATGGAGAAGGGCCGTTTGAAGCTGGCTTTCGAGGAAGTCTCAAAGTTTCAGGAACTTCTGGAGGTTCATTTCCGGATGCACCTGGTCAGGTGATTCGTCAAATTTTTGGATATTTTTGTTCTATCCGATGTTGCCCTCACGCTCATTCACCGCTATTTTCTGAATACAGTTTTCCCCCTTGGCCATTGAAGGCAGTGTCGGTTTCAAGTACACTCGTATACCTGAAAGTCACTGGGCACCAATGATGAAGTTCCGCGAGGTAGTTTTATGATTATTGGTTTCGCCGGCAAGGCGGCGACAGGCAAGACCACGGCGGCCAGGCATCTGGCGCCCCTACTGGATCGCAACACCCTGATCGTCCCGATGGCGATGGTGCTACGCGACGAAGTCGAGGCCTTTCTGCGCCAGGTCGGTGCCGACGAGCATGTCCCACTCGTTTATGGCTGCCAGGAGGATAAAGTCAGGGTTTTTTATGTCGATGAGCAGAAGGCCCTGCAACAATGTGAGCGGTGGGGGCATTTCGCAGCCGAGCATCATGATATCCAGGACCGGCCCGGCTGGACTGCGTTGACCGTGCGGCGCATTCTGCAGTGGTGGGGGACGGAATATCGCCGGGCGCAGGACCCTGATTACTGGACCAAGGCCTGGGGGCGCAAGATCGAGCAGTACGATCTTGGGCAGACGCACATTCTGATCGACGATGTGCGATTCATGAATGAGCTGAACGCGATCAGGGACCACAATGGTCTGATCGTCAAGATCGAACGTCCCGGTTTCAATGGGGCGAACAACCACAGCAGCGAAACCTCTTTGGATGACTTCAGGGAGTGGGATGACATCCTTGTCAACGACGGAACTCTCGAGCAGTTTGGCCGAAAGGTCGAATCCCAGGTCGGCAAGCTCTTGCGAAACGAAAACCCAGCAGCCACTTAAGAAGGGGTTTCAGAATTTGCTGTTGAATTGCTTAAATGTAAAGATTAATTCTGTAGAAATCAGGTGAGAGTGTTGAAAATGATTGTCCCAAAAGTCCTAAAGTAATCTGAGGACCCATATTGGAACAACTTCTTGGACATTGCTAAAAAAGGGTCTCAAAAATAGCGCAATTTGAGAATTTTACTTGGCGGGGAACAGTCAGAAAGTTTGAGGTAAAAAAAGTGAGTTTTGCAGTGTCCCAAATTGCGTGGTTTACGAGACACCAGAATGGTTCTTGAGCCTATTACCTCACCCTGGAATGTGGGATGTTTATTAAACCCGCAATTCTGCTGAAACATGATTGATCAAGCCTTTGGATACGACTAAATTCCCGGAAGTATCTTTCGTCATCATAAAAACTAAGTTTAAAAACAACGGGATTTGCTTCATCCTCACGAGGCTGAATGTTGAGCGAATCAATAATGTTGTTTTCTTGTCGTTCGCCACGTGCCGGTTTATATAAAAAATAATCACGACCAAATGAAACATGAGAATGGGCAATTGCATTTCTGATGTGGTAGATAGCATCTAAATCATTGATTTCTTCTTCGAGCAAATCGTCATTAAATGCATCTACAAATTCACTTTTGATTTCACCAAAATGTTTTGTCCAGTACGTCGCTCTCTCT
>DAOVNV010000217.1 GCA_030630015.1 Desulfuromonadales bacterium
AAGCTTGGTCGGCATCCCGGATTTGAACCAATGGTTCATCCCACCGCTGACCTTGATGACATCTTTAAAACCCCTGGCGACCAGATAGCGTGATGCGAGGGACGCCCGCTTGCCGATCTTATCGATAACGACAAGCTTCTTTCCCTTGGGGATTTCGGAGTATCTCTCGGGAATTTCATTCATTGACAGGACAAGCCGCAACGGGGTATCTATCCAGAATTTTTTTGCATCGACAGGGATGCGAATGTCCAGCAGAACGAAGTCATCGCCAGCATCCAGCATCCCCTTTAAATCCTTGGGAGAGATAGTCGGGATGTCGACCTTGGGCAGCGTCTCCAATGTTACGACTGGGTAACCGGCACCAATCCATTCCGGCAGGCCACCACGAAAAACGTAAACATTTTCATAACCTGCATTAACCGCCAGACCGGCGGATTTGCTGGACGCCACTCAGGTTTCACCGAGGCAGTAGAAGACCAGGGCATGTTTTTTGTCATCGGGCAGGCCCGCAGGAAGTTGTTCAATGGGGATGTTAACCGAGCCTTTAATGTGCAGGTTGTTGTACTCGATGACACTTAACGGGAAAACGACAAAAGCTGTGTTGGCATCCATCATTTCCTTGACTTGCGCTGCATTGACTTCGACCGAGTCGGCGCTAAACACCGGACAGGCAAAAGCCAGAAAAACCAGTAAGCCCAACATGAGAATGCGGGCAACAGGCAGAGCAGGTACGTACTTCATAATATCCTCCCGGAAAAATGAGTTGGGACATCCCCTCCACGCCAGTCTGCTGAACGGTCCACCGGCGACCCCCTGTCCGATTATTAAGACCAGCTCATATAGTGCAACTTTTGGGCCGTAAAAACAAAGGCCGGCCCCATATATAAATGGAACCGGCCTTTGTTCAGATTTAAAACAGGATACGGGGGATCAGTCGCGACGCATCATCCGCATTTTCTTGCGCAGACGGCGCTGGGCTTCTTTCTCCTTGCGCTTACGCTTCACACTCGGCTTTTCGTAATACTTGCGTTGCTTCATTTCACGAAAAAGCCCTTCCTGCTGCAGCTTACGCTTGAGAACCCGGATGGCCTTCTCGACATTGTTGTCAAGTACCTGAATTTCCAAAAAACTTCACCCCGCTTTCGCTTGAAAATTGCCTTCCTGCCGGAAGGAGCATGTATATATAACCAAAGGTTTGCAACAATGCAAGGAAAAATCTTAATTTTTCACTAGTGCCCAGTCATGGGTCAACTGTCATATTCAGAGCCACGCAAACACGTCAAGACAAGGCACGGGCCGCAGAGAATGGCCACCCCATTGTCTAGGACCGTAACGCCGTATTGGCGTGTTTGCGTGGCTCCCGCAGGGCAAGGCGATAAACGACCATCTGCGGTGTTGCACTCACTTGAATTAAAGAAATTAGTCCTGCGCTCGTGCGCCTGGCATCTGGCCGTTTATCGCCTTGCTGAATGCGACAGTTGACCCATGACTGGGCACTAGGTAGAGCCCCACTGACAAACCGCCATTATCCAGATCGGCGATCTTTGAGAACGGAAGACCGGTGGCGCGGACCAGGGCCGCTTCAGGGCAGATCAATGCAACCCGCCACCCGGGGAAACTGTGTGACAGGCTTCGCCCAATGTCCTGGTAAAACTTTTTCATCGAGCCATCCGACTTCAACCTCCTTCCGTATGGAGGGTTGCAAACGACCAGGCCCGACTCCTCATGGACCGGCTGATCAGCCAAGGCGCACGGCCGGAAGTCGATCGGTCCGCCAACCTTCAGCCGACCCAGGTTCTCCATGGCTATCGTCACTGCACCGGGATCCAGATCGGCTCCCTCCAGAATGGACCGAACAGGCCTTTGCACGTGTTCGGCATCACTGCGCAGCCGGCTCCAAAGCCCCTGACGGTAACCTGGCCAGTTCATGAAAGCGAAGTCCCGCTCCATCCCAGGTGCCCAATTGGCAGCCAGCATCGCCCCTTCCAGGATGAAACTGCCCGTGCCGCACATTGGATCGGAAAGCGGTTCGGAACCGTCCCAATCCAACAGCATCAGGATCCCTGCAGCCAGAGTTTCGCGCAAAGGCGCCCGGGTTGTCCCCAGGCGATAACCGCGCCGATGCAGCAATTCACCGGAGCTGTCAATTGACAATGACAATTCATCGTTTACCAATCGGGCCAGCAGCAACTGCTTCGGTCCGTTTTCAGGGCTTCGGGCTCTCCCTAGGCTCTTGTCAATTGCCTTCTCAAGCGTCTCGGCAACACGGGCCGAATGCATCAAGCGTGAATGCCGGCAGGTCACCCGGATCTCGACCCTGGTTTCCGGACGGACAAAGCGTCCCCAGGGCAGACGTACCGCCTGACGGAACAGGTCCGGAAAAGCCCGGCAGCGGAAATTGGCAAACCGCACCAAGACACGACTGGCACTGCGCAGCCAGAGATTGGTCCGGTAAATATCCTCCAGTCGCCCGGAAAACTCGACACCTCCCGCCACGACTTCGCCTGGCTCCAGCCCCAGCCTCGCCAGTTCCGCGGTGCAGACCTGCTCCAACCCCGGTGAAGCAACAGCGAACAGTTTTTCTACAGTTCGATGATCCACCTGCTATCCATTTCCCTTTTTTTACCTCGTTAGTCAGAACTCTTCACATAACAAAGGTTTTCTCGCTTGCCTCGCCATAGCCTCAGGCGACGGCGGGTCCCACGCTTGCCACGCCATAGCCGTAGACGACGGCGGGTCCCTAAATCTCCTCAGGAAATGTCACCCTGAAGGGTTCACATGCTTCGGGGGCAGAATCGAAGTCCGTCCCGAAGCGCATTTCCAACTGTCTCAAAAATTCTCGGCGCGGAATATTTCTGGCGCCCATCCTCATCAGGTGCGGATTGGGCACCTGGCAGTCAAACAGCTCGAAACCCTTCTCCGCCAGATATTTCGAAAATCTGACCATGACGATTTTAGATGCGTCAGTCTCATAATGGAACATCGATTCACCAAAAAAGAAGGGTCCCATAGCGATTCCGTAGAGTCCACCGGCAAGCCTCCCGGTCTGCCACACTTCCACCGAGTGGGCGTACCCCAGTTCGTGCAGCTGCCTGTAGGCTATCTGCATCTCGGGATGCAACCAGGTTTCATCGCCACTTTCAAGACGCACTTGCGCACAGGCCTTGACGACCTGCTCAAACGCACGGTTGACCGTAACTCGATATTCACGCTGTTTTAAAGTCCGCTGCAGTCGCCTGGAAACGTGTACGGCTGAAGGTTCAAGGATGCAGCGCGGGTCAGGCGACCACCAGAGAATCGGATCATTGTGACTGTACCAGGGGAAAATGCCAAGTCGATAGGCCAGCAGGAGTCGTTCGACAGAAAGGTCGCCGCCAACCGCCAGGAGACCATCGGCACCAGCCCAACTCGGATCAGGGAAAATCAGCTCTTCACTCAGACGGAATACAGGCATAAAGAACAGGGACGCGGGACGCGGGACGAGGGACGCGAAAAGCTGAAAATTCAAAAATCTGCATCGGCAGTTTAGCCAGTTTTTTCTGTTGTTGGTTCTAAAGGTTTCCGCGCCCCTCGTCCCGCGTTCCGCATAGCGGATTTCAGCTAAATCTGAAATCCAGCTTGCCCGCTTTGAGGCCGACACGGACCGCACCGCCCCTGACCAGATGG
>DAOVNV010000239.1 GCA_030630015.1 Desulfuromonadales bacterium
GATTTCATAACGCTTGCGTCCCGTCACTTCCAGCGGGAAAGCGACGTTCTCGAAGACGGTTCTGCGATTGAGCAGCTTGAAGTCCTGGAAGACGATGCCGAAGTCGCGGCGCAGGTAAGGGATGCGGGTCGGACCAAAGCGTGTGATATTGCGGCCGTTCACCAAGATCTGACCGCGACTTGGCCGTTCAGCACAATACAGCAGCTTGAGGAACGTGGACTTGCCGGCCCCGGAGGGACCGGTCAGATAAACGAAGTCACCCTTGGGAATTTTGAGGGTGATATCCGTCAGGGCGTTCTGGTCGCGTTGATAGGCTTTAGAAACATTAAAGAGCTGAATCATGGGTTCGTTCGGCTACCACTCCCGGTAAGGCGTTCCATTAAGGCCGACCCGGTCACTGCCGCTGTGGATATCCTCAACACCACCTTCGGCGATTTCCCCCTCCAGAGTCGGGCTCGGAGGGAGCAGTTCCCAGGTTTCTTTCGACTGGGTGAAGGGATCGCGTGGGATATCGCGCAAGTACTTGCGTTCGACCAGTTCATCAAGCGAATCCGGGTAGCGGATATGATCGGCAAAATAGGCGTCAATCGAGCGGCGCATCTGGTAGAGGTCTTCCATCAGGACTGCCTCACGCGCCTTTATCAGGCTGCGTTGATAACTCGGCACGGCGATGCTTGCCAGGATACCGATAATCGACATGACGATCAACAGTTCTATCAGGGTAAATCCGCGTTGACAGCGGCTTCTTTCAACAGAGCGCAACATGAACCTCACCATGTGTTATAAGGCGTACCATCCAGAGCCGGACGGGTGCTTTGCGAGTACACATCATAGATATCATCACCGCCATGAAACATCGAATCCGGCTCATCCCTGTAAGAACGCAGTCCCCAGCCCTCTTCGTACTCATCGAACGGATCCCCGGGAATCCGCCGCAGGTACCTGCGCTTGAAATCATAGAGTCCATTCCAGTCATCACCCTCAACCAGCTTTTCCAGGCTCTCCGGGTAGCCGGTCTCATTGACAGCCGCAATGATTTTCTTTTCCGCCACGGCCCGGTCAAAATCGGCCTTGTAGAGATCGATCGCCGTACGGATCTCCCGCAGGGAACGGCGCAATTCCAGCTCCCTGCTGCGGGTCACCGTCACCTCTGCCATCGGCAGAACCGCCGAAGCGAGTACCGCCAGAATCGCCATGGCGATCACCAGTTCAAGTAGCGTCAGACCGCGCTGAGCTGCAGATCCTGGTGTTGCCGCAGACAAGTTCAAGGGTTTTCAGCCCCCGCTTCAACTGTTCCGGGTTGGGCTTTTTCTGGTTCCGTAACAGCTTCAGTCGAAAAAGTCTCCGCAGCGGTTGCCCGCATCATCTCGGGAGCCTGCCTTTTCAATGAAGGTGCGGCAATCGGCACTACCGTCTCCAGTTCACTGGCCATCGGTTCCGCAAAGGATCCAAAATTTGGGCCGACCTTCAGGTTGTCTTCTCCCCCGGACCAAATGGTTGCGATATCGGCCGGCGGTACCTCCACCTGTCTGACGATATAAGGTGTAATGGAGAGCAGGATCTCCCGTTTCTTGTTTGCGTCGACAAAATTGGTAAACAGACTGCCGATCAGCGGAATATCCCCCAGAATAGGGATAGTTGTTCTGGTCGTATCGTCGACTTCCTCGAATAATCCGCCAAGCACAGTCTGCACCCCGTCTTCCAGGGTAAGGACCGTCTCGGCATTGGTCGTCGAAATCGTTAGCGCCGTCACGCCATCGACGGCCTCCCGGCCGATGACTTGGCTGACTTCCAGCCGCAGCTTGGTCTCGACCGTGTTGTTCAACTGGATGATCGGCTCGACGTCGACCTTGACCCCAACATCTACATACTGGATATTGCTGGAGGTCGAGGTATCAGTGGTGGTTGTCGTGATGACCGGCTCCCGAGTGCCGATATGCACCTTGGCCTTTGCCCTGTTCCGAACCCTGATCTTCGGGCTGGCCAGGATTTCAGTATCCTTGAAGGTCTTTTTCAGATCAAACGTGGCCGACGGCACCGTATAAAAAGTTTGCAGGCCGTTCAGACTCTGGACAAGTCCATCGGTAACGGTCCCGAGCGTCCCGCTGACAATGTTGGTGCCATCAGCGGAAAAGCCGACCCCCATGGAGGAAGGATTCAGCTTCGGGCCGAACAGCAGATTGTCCGTATCGCTGACCGACACGAGTTCCAGGGCGAAAAGCACTTCGGAGTTCGCCCGGTCGGCCGCGCTTAGGATCTGCTCGGCCAGCCTGATCACCTCCGGCTTGGCTCTGATCACCAGCGCATTGCGCTCCTCATGAACGAAAATTTTGCGCAACTGCAGCATGGTGCGCAACAGGTTGACCGCCTTTTTGGCGTCAATATGCGAAAGGTAGAAGGTCTGGATGATCTGGTCGCCGTACTGTTTTTCCTTTTCACGCGTTTGCGGATAAATGATGATCGTCTTGCCGTTAAGAACCTTTTTGCTGAGACCGTTCATCTGTAGAATCAATTCCATGGCCTGGGTAAAGCTGGCTTTCTCGAGCAGCACGGAAATCGGCTGGTCGCGGACATCCTCATCAAGAATGAAATTGATACCGGACAATTCGTTGAGGATCGAAAACACTTCCCTGGTCCTGGCATTCTTGAACCGCAGCGTGATCGGCTCGGCCGAGGAGATATCGAGCACCACATCATCCATGACGATGCTCTTCTTCTCTGTTTGCAACTGCTCGGCCAATGCGGCGGCATCTGCGTTATCAGGATCGAGCTGTAGCGCCTGATCGACCAGCCCCCGGGCCTCGGGGAAACGGCGATCCCCATAAGCTGTGGCCGCCTGTTGAGCCAGCTTTCGCGCCTCAATCTGCTTGACCAGAACCTCTGCCTCCCGGTTGATAAGATCGAGGCCCGGGTCGAATTCCCGGGCCATCCGGTAATGCCCAAGCGCCTCTTCGAGATCGCCCTTGCCGGCAAGGACACGTGCCTGCCCAATATGGGAAGCCGCCGCACGGGTTCTGACGGCAAGCAGCTTCAATTTATAGGTCTTGTTGCCAGGATCGAGTTGCATGGCTTCGAGGTACTTGCCGACCGACTGATCGAACTTTTCCTCTGCAGCCAGGAGTTCGGCATCATCGAAAGCCTTACGGCCCTGGTACGAAGCACAACCGGCCGCAAGCAGTACAACCATCAGTAAAACCATCCCCTCGAC
>DAOVNV010000163.1 GCA_030630015.1 Desulfuromonadales bacterium
CCAGCTCACGGTTGGAGGTAGCCAGCTCGCGCATCTGCACAAAAGCACGCATGATGGCAATATTCACCTGCACAGCTCGATCACTCTTGAGTACACTCGAAAGCATAGCGATTCCCTGCTCGGTGAAGGCATAAGGGGCCGATCGTCGACCACCGGAACCGGATTTTGATATTCCAGATTGGAATAGCAAACTGCCCATTTCGGCTTTGTCTATCTGAAACATAAAATCCTCGGGAAAGCGTTCGATATTCCGCTTAACAGCTTTGTTGAGGTTTGCAGTTGTCACCTCGTAAAGTTCAGCCAGATCAGCATCCAGAAACACCTTCTGCCCGCGAATCAGATAAATCTTACTTTTAACCACTTCCATCGGTACTGTAACATCCATAACCCCTCCCTCATCTCAGCATAAAAAATAACATCATCAATAAACCTGTAATGCTTCTTTAAGGTCGCAATTTGCGCCCTTAAGAAGCATCATCGACTATCCCTCCAGCAACTTCGCCACATTCTCCGCAATCTGCTCTTGCAACTCATACGCCTCAGAGTTGAGCACTTCCAACTCCTCGTTCAACTCCTCCAGTCGCTCGGCAAAAACAAAATCATCTTCTTCGCGATCCGCTACACCGACATAGCGCCCGGGGTTGAGGCTCCACCCCTGCGCCTCAATCTCCTCCAGCATCGCTACCTTACACAAGCCGGGAACATCGGCATAACTGCCACCGGGAAAGGTTTCCTTGAGCTGCTCAGCACTACCGTGGATATTCTCCGGCTGCTCACCTCGGTAGAGCCGAGCGATATTGGCAAGAAACTCAGTCTGATCGGGAGTAAAATCACGATGGGCACGATCAAGCTGACGGTAGATATGTCGTGCGTCAATAAAAAGCACCTGATCTGCTCTGCCAGTCGTTTTCTTCCCCTTATCAAGGAACCAAAGAGTACAGGGAAGCGTAACATTGGAGAAAAAATTGCTGCCGATGGCAACCATCACATCAACCGCTTGAGCCTGAATAAGCTGCTTGCGAATCTCCAACTCCGAAGCACGAGCATCACTGGCCGAATTGGCCATGACGAATCCGGCACGGCCCTGTTCGTTCAGAGTGCTGTAAAATAGCTGTATCCAGACGGTATTGGCATTGTCAGTCTTCGGCATGCCGAAAGGAAAACGCTTGTCATCCTTGATCCGCTCCTTGTCGACACCGTTCACGTTAAAAGGAGGGTTGGCCATGACAAAATCGAATTTACCCAGCGACTCGTGGATATCTTCGTAGTATGAATTCCCCTGCTTGATGTCACCAGAGAGACCATGAACAGCCAAGTTCATTTTGCACAATCGCACCGTCTCGGCGACCCGCTCCTCCCCATAGACGCTGATTTCACTTCCTGGGTTCTTCTGGTGCTCCAACACGAAATTGGCACTCTGCACAAACATACCGCCCGAACCGCAAGCGGGGTCATAGATACGTCCGTGGAAAGGTTCGATGATCTCGACAATCAGCTTGACCAATGAGGTCGGTGTAAAAAACTCGCCGCCTTTTTGTCCTTCAGCCTTGGCAAACTCACCGAGGAAATATTCGTAAATCCGACCGAAGGCGTCTCCCTCGATATCGAGAGGGATGGAATTAAAGGTTTTAAGCAGGGTGGCCAACGAATCGTTGCCGACCTTCTGGTAGGTCTTGGGCAACACCCCCTTCAGTTCCTCATTTTCCTTCTCGATCAGGCGCATGGCATCGTTGATCTTTGCGCCGATGTCCTCGCCTTCTGTCACCGTGAGCAGTTCAGCGTACCGCGCCCCACCGGGCAGGTAGATCACCCCTTGCGCTTTGTAGTCGGTCGGGCCGATGGTGCGGCGACCGGTTCCTTTGCCCTCTAACTCCTGATGGGCATGGGCGAACTTCACATCCGCATAACGCAGGAAGATCAGACCCAGTACCGGGACGGAATACTCAGACGATTTCAGTTCCGAATTGGCCCGCAGTTCGTCGGCTGCCGACCAGAGTTTCTTTTCAAGTTCAACTAAATTTGCGTGCATGGATCTTTGTTGCTCCTTACAAATAAAAAAACGCCAGTCCAAATACTTTTAGACTAGGCGCTTGACTGTGATCAGGCTAGTTGAAATCTGCCACTGTTTCCCCCTCAAATGAAGAAAGAATAAAGCTTGTCAAGAATACGAAATATGGCCAAGAGAATCAAAAGAAAAGGCCCGACGAATGAACAAAGCGCCCCTTGATGATTAGTTTTCAAGGGGCGCTACTAACAAAATTGGTCTGGATGAGCTGCCGGCCGGGACTGGCGACCTTAAGCTTTCAGGTTTTATAATCAAGCTTGACTAACACCCGTTATCTCCCCCTCTACCAAACAATTATTTTGCTGGATATGTCGATAGAATCAACATATACTCAGAACGTGTCGAAAAAAATCGATTTTATCGACATGTTATCGATTCTCCTCAAAGGGGAAAACAAATGACTTTCAAACCACAAAACCCGTACAACGACCTGCCTACCTTACCTCCTGCCGTTGAACTGGAATCCAAACCAGTTCTAAAACGAGCCATCGCCGCCAACAAGGCGCTGGCCGAACTCAAGGGTGCCGGGGAACTGGTGCCTAACCAGGCAGTTCTGATTCAATCTATCGGATTGCAGGAAGCCAAACTCTCCTCCGAGATCGAGAATATCGTCACCACCAACGACGAACTTTATCGTGCCTTTGCCAATAAAGGCGCAAAAGCCGATCCTCACACCAAAGAGGTTCTGCGTTACAACGATGCTCTCTGGCATGGCTTCGATGCCATCAAGAATCAGCACCGTCCATTAACAACCAATCTCTTTGAAGAACTCTTCCAACTGATTAAGCAAAGCAACGCTGGAGTACGCAAAACGCCGGGCACCAAACTAGCCACCAGTGCCGGCAAAGTGATCTACTCGCCACCTGAAGGGGAAGCGATTCTGCGCGACAAACTGGCCAACCTGGAACGGTTCATCTATGCCACAGACGGCATAGATCCTTTAGTCAAGCTGGCAGTCATCCATTACCAGTTTGAAGCGATCCACCCCTTTACTGATGGCAATGGCCGCACCGGGCGGATTTTGAATATTCTCTTTCTCATCGAGCAGGGACTGCTCGATATCCCGATCCTCTATTTGAGCCGCTACATCATCGAAAACAAGAATGCCTACTACTCCGGCCTGCGAGGCATCACCGAAAAGGGTGATTGGGAAAGATGGATTCTTTACATGCTCGAAGCGATTGAGCAGACCGCGCGTGAAACCCGTGAAAAGATTCTGGCAATCCGCGACCTGATGAATGCCGATATTGAGCGAGTCAAAAGCGAACTGCCGAAGATCTACTCCAAGGATCTGTTGGAACAGCTTTATCATCAGCCCTACTGCAAGATCCGTTTTCTCGAAGAAGCCGGGATTGCCCAGCGCCAGACCGCATCGCACTACCTGAAAGAGTTGGCCCGGATTGGGGTACTGGAGTCCTTTAAGTTTGGTCGGGAGCTCTATTACATCAACAATAGATTCCTGGATTTGTTGATCAAGTAGACCTGCTGATTGTTTGTGTATGACGTTTTACGAAATACCATAAACAAACGCATAAGCGGCAGACAGGGTGAATATATTGACGCCATCGACATGCCTTGTGGATATGTCGAAAAAAACGGGAAATTTCGATACGTTCTTATGGCTTGTCGACCGCCGGCTACTCCACTGTCACGCTCTTGGCCAGGTTGCGGGGCTGGTCGACATCCGTGCCCTTGAGAACAGCAATATGGTAGGCGAGCAGTTGCAGCGGGATAGTGGTCAATATCGGCATCAAGTCGTCATCCGTAGCAGGAATCCTGAAGATCGTTTCCGCCTTGGCCGCCAGATCCGGGTTGTCATGATCGGTAATCGCCACCACACGGCCGCCGCGGGCATGAACCTCTTCCATGTTGGCCGCGACCTTTTCCAGGGTGGCATTCTGCGTAGCGATCACTACCACCGGCAGCTTCTCGTCGATCAGGGCGATCGGCCCGTGCTTCATCTCGCCGGCGGGATAACCCTCGGCATGGATGTAGGAAATTTCCTTGAGCTTGAGCGCTCCCTCCAAGGCGATCGGAAACTGGTTGCCACGGCCCAGATAGAGGAAGTCGCGGGCCTGCATCAGCCCGGGCGCCGCCTGCTCAATCGCGTCATTGACCTCGAGACATTCCTCGACCTTGCGCGGCAGACCGACCAGACTCTGCAGCATGGCACGACGTGTCTCGCTGCTCAAGGCCTCACGCACCCGCGCCAGATGCAAAGTGAACAGGTAGAGGGCTACCAGTTGGGTGGTAAATGCCTTGGTCGAAGCGACCCCGATCTCGGGCCCGGCATGGGTATAGACCACGCTGTCACTCTCCCGCGCAATCGAGGATTCCAGAACGTTGCAAATCGCCAGGACCTTGCCGCCCTTGCCGTGTGCCTCTCGCAAGGCGGCCAGGGTATCTGCGGTTTCGCCGCTCTGGCTGATCACCACGGTCAGGGTCTGCGGCGTGACCAGCGGGTCACGATAACGGAACTCGCTGGCGATATCGATCTCGACCGGCACGCGGGCATGCTTTTCCATCAGGAACTTGCCGACCAGACCGGCGTGCCAGGAGGTACCGCAGGCCACGATATAAATTCTGTCCAACCCCTGCAGAAAGTCGTCCTCAATCCTCATATCCTCAAGGAAAACCTCGCCGTGGTCCTCACGAATGCGACCGGCGATGGTATCGGCAATGGCGCGCGGCTGCTCGTAGATTTCCTTGAGCATGAAATGCCGGTAGCCGCCCTTCTCCGCCATGACCGGACTCCAGGTGATCGTCTTGGGCTCCCTCTGAATCACCTCGCCGGCCAGGGTACTGACCGTCATCGACTGCAGAGTAAACACGACGACTTCGCCGTCTTCGAGAAAAACCATCTCCCGGGTGTGGGACAGCATCGCCGGAATATCGGAGGCGACAAAAAACTCTCCCTGGCCCTTACCGACCACCAGCGGCGAACCAAGCTTGGCGGCAATCAGCTTGCCCGGTTCCATTTCACACAGAATGGCCACGGCATAAGCGCCGCGCACCTCTTGCAGAGCCTGTCGGGTGGCCGCTTCGAAGTCGCCGCACTCCTTATAGTGCTGCTCGATCAGGTGGGCAATAATTTCCGTATCGGTTTCCGAACTGAAATTATGGCCCTGGCTGCGCAGCCGTTCCTTGATTTCCAGGTAGTTCTCGATAATGCCGTTATGGACCACGACGAAGCCGCCGGCATAATGCGGGTGAGCATTGGTTTCCGAAGGCCGGCCATGGGTCGCCCAGCGGGTATGACCGATGCCGATCCGCCCGGCCAGGGGGTCTTCCCGCAGCAGCATTTCGAGGTTGACCAGTTTGCCTTCGGCACGACGGATGGCAACCCGACCCTGGTCGAGGGTCGAGATGCCGGCAGAGTCGTAGCCCCGGTATTCGAGACGGCGCAACCCCTCCAGAACAATCGGGGTTGC
>DAOVNV010000058.1 GCA_030630015.1 Desulfuromonadales bacterium
CTGGATTCCGACCCCAAGCCAGCCGCGAGTAACCTCGCCACTGGTCATCAACTGGTCGGCTATCAGGCTTGCCAGGTTGATCGGAATGGCAAAACCTATTCCCTGACCAGCAGCGACAATCGCCGTATTGATGCCAACCACCTCGCCATAAATGTTGAGCAGAGGACCACCGGAATTCCCGGGATTGATCGAAGCATCGGTCTGGATAAAATCCTCATAGTCCTCGATCCCGACGTTTGCCCGTCCGGTGGCAGAGATCACGCCAACGGTGAGTGTGCTGTCAAGACCGAAAGGATTGCCGATTGCCAGCGCCCATTGTCCAACCTCGAGGCGCTCAGAATCGCCCAGGACCGTCACGGGGAGAGGCTCTGGAGCATTGATTTTCAAAACCGCAACATCAGTTTTCGAGTCGACGCCAACCACCGTCCCGGGAAAAACCTGCTGGTCAGCCAGTTGAACCTTGATTTCCTCGGCCCCGGACACCACATGTTCATTGGTCAGGATGTAGCCGTCCTCTGTGATAATGAAACCGGAGCCGAGGCTCCGCTCGCGCCTTTGCTTCTTTGGCGCCTGAAACAGATCACCGAAAAACTCCTCGAAGAGGGGGCTGATGCGTGACACGGAACGAACCCGTTCGGCTCGGATATTAACGACTGCCGAAGTGACTTTCTGCGAAACATCGATGAAAGCGCGTTGAGTTGCCAACAATTCGGCGGGAGGAGATGCGACCGGCGGCTCGACTTCGGTCTTGCGCACAGAAGTTGCGATGCTGGCAGGTTCACGCTCACCGCACCCGGCGACCAGACTTAAAAATACCAGGCAGGCCAGCAGGAGCCGCAATTTTAAAGCAATTTTCCACATCACCGGTCAAGAGCCTCCACGACCTTGTAGATTAGCGAAAACAGCAGAGTCTGTCAATCAGCAGAAGGCACCGAAAGTTCGTTGACAAGGCCATTTGCAAGTGGATCTCCACACCGGTCTTGCAGCTGAATAGTTACAATGATTGGTGACTATTCAGCATCTCAGCAAGGGCATGTGGACTACAGCCATTGCCTGCGTCCAATGTTGTCACTTAACTTCCCGCATGCAACAGCTATAGCCCACATGCTGTGTGGTTAGTCAGACAGCTGGCACAGCAACTCCTCGTGGGTTCCTTTCCAGTCTGCGGGAAAGCAGGACCCCTCATGGTCGATGCGCCATTGCGTCAGTAGGCAGGTTGGCAGACCGACCTGCCCGGCGGCCATATCGTGGTGCGTGTCATTGCCGATCATTAGACATGAGTCAGCAGCCATCCCCAAAACGGCCAGGACTTCAGCGAAATATTCCGCATGAGGTTTACAGTGTCGGGACGCTTCGTAACTGGTCACGTGGCAAAAAAGCTCGGCATCGAGCCCTCCCCAGTTGATCCGGGCATCAATGACCGCACGGGGAAAGATTGGATTGGTCGCAAGGACAATCCGCCAGTCGTGGGCAAGACAGGCCTCCAGCAAAGAAGTCGCCAGCGGATGACCCTGCACGAGGTGGCGCAAGCCGGGCAGGTCTTCCCGGCAAAAATCATCGAGGGCAGCCCGGTAGCGTTGCGGGGGGATATTCAGCCTGTCGTCCAGATGCTCCAGAAGACGCTGTTCCAGAGTCCGGCTGCCGTCAACTCGGGTGAGCATATCAACCACAGCTCCCCTCATGACGCGTGCGATCTGCCGACTGTGGGCCAGATCGGTCAAGCGTGCGGCCAGGCCTTCCAGGTATGCCGAAATAAACACCGGCATATCAACCCCGACCAGGGTTCCGTCCAGATCGAACAGGACGGCCTGGATCCGGTCGAGATCGAGACCTTTGAACAGGTTGTTGCCAGCAACATCGGAGAATTTCATGATCTAAACATAGCACGACATGGGCAGTGAAAACCAACAGGATCACCTCAACAGGATCGCCCCTTGACAAGTCGAGGTTTTTCCTTAATCTTGAGTGAATGATGAAACCTTGACTCAGGAGGCAAACATGGCAAAAAAAATTGGTGTCATTCTTTCGGGGTGCGGTGTGTACGACGGCAGCGAAATCCACGAAGCCGTCATCACGCTTTTGGCGATCGACCGGGCAGGTGCAGAAGCGGTCTGCATGGCGCCGGATATTGACCAGATGCACGTCGTCAACCACCTGACCGGAGACGTTGCCGAAGGAGAAAGCCGCAACGTGCTGGTCGAATCGGCCCGCATTGCACGGGGCAACATTCAGAACCTGGCCGAGGCTGCTGCAGGGGACATCGATGCCCTGATCCTTCCGGGCGGCTTCGGTGCAGCAAAAAACCTTTGTGATTTTGCGGTCAAGGGTCCCGACTGCGCAGTCAACCCGGATGTTGCCCGCCTGATCCGTGAGATGTTTGCTGCGAAAAAACCGGTTGCGGCGGTCTGCATCGCCCCCGCGATCCTGTCGCAGGTGCTGGGCGCAGATAATGTGCCCCACCAGTTGACTATCGGCACCGACAAAGGAACCGCCGAGGCTTTGGGCAAGATGGGCTCTTCGCACGTCCAGTGCCCGGCCCGCGATTTTATTGTCGACGAATCGATCAAGCTGGTTTCGACCCCGGCCTACATGTCGGCTGGATCCATCGCCGAGGCCGCTGAAGGAATTGAGAAAACCGTTCAGGCGTTGATCAACCTTATTGACTGACCCAGTTGCGAGTCGCGCGAAAAAAATAAGCGGCCCGTAACTATTCAGCGGACAGACCAACCGCACAGCATGTGGGCTAGCAGCCTGTCGGACTATCTGGGCTGAAGCGAAAAATTGGCCGTTTGAGATCAGATTTTGGCTCATTTGAGAGTAATAGCCGTAGCTATTGGTCGAAAAGGAGCTGAAATATGGGCCAAACGGACAAATTTGCAGCCAGTTCATAGGTAGTCCGACAGGCTGCTAGAGCCGTTGTTTGCGGGAAGTTAAGTGACAACATTGGACGCAGGCAATGGCTGTAGCCCACATGCCCTCGTTGAGATGCTGAACAGTCACAACAGCCCTTAATTGACACTGGGAATTTTAAACAGGCTTTTCTCGCCACACGCCACCGACTTCAAGGAGACGACCATGACCAAGTACCGTTGTGTAATCTGTGACTATATTTATGACCCTGCTGAAGGTGATCCCGGCAGCGGCATCGATCCGGGCACCGCCTTCGAAGATATCCCGGAAGACTGGGTCTGCCCACTGTGCGGCGCCGACAAGAGCAACTTCGAGCCCGTGTGAAAACCAACCCCGACACACCGTTGCCGGCAGAACGGAGAGTTCTGCCGGCAACAGCCGGCTTTCGGGTACTTCGCCCGGGTTGCCTCAGTTACTGCGTTGCCCAGACACTGCAGGAGCAGTTGCTTGCCAAGCGCTTGCAGTGGGACTTTGACCTGCTGATCCTCCTTGAACATGATCCGGTGGTGACAGCTGGCCGGAGTGCATGTCTCGAGCATATGCTTCTCCATCCCGACCAGCTCGCCGCCATGGGCATCGACTTTGTTGAGACCCGCCGCGGCGGGGATGTCACCTATCATGAACCAGGGCAACTGGTCGGCTACCCTTTGGTCAACCTCGCTGCCTGCAATCACGACCTCCACCTTTATCTACGCTGTCTGGAAAAAATCATCATCAATACACTGGCCGAGTTTGGGCTTGAAGGGAAGACCCTGCCTGGCAGAACCGGCGTCTGGATTGAAAACCGAAAGATCGCCTCGATTGGTGTGGCAGTACGCCATTGGATCAGCTGGCACGGCTTCGCTCTGAACGTCTCCAACGATCTGTCCGGCTTCGACACAATCGTTCCCTGCGGACTGCAAGGCGTACGGATGACTTCCATGGCTGAAGAACTGCAACCGGAGGTTGACCTGAACAGTGTATCCGGGTGTATCATTGACCAGTTCTCCAAAGTCTTCGAGCTGCCTTTCCTCGGTGACTATGCGGAGACAGTGCTGAGTTCCAGCCGTCGCTGACGGCTATGGCGTGGCAGGCTGAGTGCTGAAAGGGGACCCGCCTTCGCCGAAGCTACGGCGTGGCAAGCTGTCCCGGTTTCTTGCGAGACTGTACCCGGTTCGACAACTCAAGTTTTTCACTTTCAACTTTTCACTTTTTACGGCATCAACATGAAAACCCGACCACTCCGCAAGCCCCCCTGGCTCAAGGTCCGCTTTCCGGCAGGACCCAACTACGCACGCATTGACCGCTTTCACCGCGAACATGGCCTGCATTCGGTCTGCCGCAGTGCCGCCTGTCCCAATCAAGGAGAGTGCTGGAGCCAGGGGACTGCGACCTTCATGATCCTTGGCGACCAGTGCACCCGGGACTGCCGGTTCTGCAACGTTCACCATGCGGCACCGACTGCCGTTGACCCGACCGAACCGCAACGGGTCGCTGCAGCAATTGCCGAACTCGGTCTGACCCATGCCGTAATCACTTCGGTGACCCGTGACGATTTGGCGGATGGCGGTGCGCATCAGTTCGCTGAAGTGACGCGGCTTATCCGCGAGAAGAGTCCGGACTGCCGGGTGGAACTGCTGATCCCTGATCTGCAGGGAGATTCCTCGGCCCTGCGCACCATTCTGGATGCGCGTCCGGATATCCTCGGACACAACCTGGAAACCGTACCGCGTCTCTACAGCGTCGCGCGCAAAGGCGCGAGCTACGAACGCTCCCTGCAATTGCTGAGGGCTGCAGCCGTAATCACTCCGAAGATTCCCACAAAATCCGGTCTGATGCTTGGCATGGGCGAAACCTGGGAAGAAGTGCTCAAGGTCATGAACAGCCTACAGCAGACTGGCTGTCGCATGCTGACCCTGGGCCAGTACCTCCAGCCAACTCGCAAGCATCTCGATGTTAAACGTTACCTGTTTCCCGAAGAATTTGCCCAGCTGAAAGAGGCCGGGATGCGCTGCGGGTTCCGCCATGTCGAGGCCGGCCCCCTGGTTCGATCGTCCTACCATGCCGCCGAGCAATACGAGGAGAGCCAAAATGCCGAACAATAACCTGATTTACGAAACCATCATCCTCGGTTCCGGACCAGCGGGTCTGACTGCAGCCATCTATACCGGCCGCAGCCGTTGCTGTCCCCTGGTCATCCACGGCCGCCAACCGGGGGGTCAGTTGACCACCACAACCCAGATCGACAACTTTCCGGGCTTCCCGCAGGGTATCGACGGGTCCGAACTGATGGAGAACATGCGTCTTCAGGCCGAACGCTTCGGCACCAATTTCACGGAAGGTGAAGTGACCAGGGTCGACCTCGGGGAGCGCCCGTTCCGCATCTGCGTCGATGGTCAAACCTATCGCTGCCTGACCCTGATCATCGCCACGGGCGCCACACCGAAATTGCTCGGCCTTGGCAATGAGGAGTCGCTCTACGGTCGCGGCGTTTCAGTTTGCGCGACCTGCGACGGTTTTTTCTATCGGGACAAAGAGGTCGTGGTTGTCGGTGGTGGCGACACGGCCATGGAGGAAGCCGTTTTCCTGACCCGTTTCGCCAAAAAAGTGACAGTGGTGCACCGCCGCGATGCCCTCAGAGCAACTCCGGTTCTGGCCGATCGGGCTCTTTCCAACAAACAGGTTGAATTCAGTTGGGACTCAATGGTTTCTGAGATTGTCGCTGACCAATCCGGAGTCACCGGGGTCCGGATCAAGAATGTTACAAACGGCGAGGAGACAGAACTCCGCTGTGATGGTGTCTTTATCGCAATCGGTCACCAGCCGAACACCAGCCTCTTTGACGGCCAGCTCGACATGGATGATGAGGGCTACATTCAGACCGGCAACGGTACCGAAACCAGCGTTCGCGGCGTCATGGCCGCAGGAGATGTGCAGGACCCCCAGTTCCGCCAGGCAATTACAGCTGCAGGCAGCGGCTGCATGGCCGCCATTCAGGCGGAGCGCTACCTGGACGACCTCCCCTATGATCCAAACCTGAGCTGTAAAAAGGGCATATGCAAGGAAACGAACCGGGAACAGGAGTAGTGCATAAGCCCACAGCTGAAACCATAGGTGCCGTTCAGGTTGTCGAACCCCCACTCAGTTCGAAAACCGACCAGCCGAGTACTGTCCATGGTTAAAAAAACCGGATATCCATTCATCGCTCTGGCGATATTCCTGGCGTTCTGCACTGCAGTCCCCTCAATTTGCGCCGCTGTCACAATCAGCACCAGGGAACTGGTGCGTTCATACATCGAAAGCCACATACTTGCCACCGAAGCAGATCACCTCTGGCAGGCCGACCTTGCCCAACTCTATGCAAAGCGGGACTATCAACCGCTCTGGCTGACAATCGATGGCATCAGGCCGGAGGCCTTTCTGCTGATCGAACGTCTCGAAGCGTCCAACTCGCATGGCCTTGATCCGGCCGACTATCAGCTGGCCAAAATCTACGAACTCATCGATACCGTGGATGTCGTTGCCCGAGCAGAACTGGATATGCTGTTGATCAAGGCTTTTCGTCTGTATCGCGATGATCTGCAGACAGGCAGCACTTCTCCCCGTGATGTGGACCCCAAATGGTTCGTTGCGCAGCACCGCAGCGACCTGTTGACAAGCCTCGAGGAAACCCTCAATAACGGGACGTTCCTCACCAACCTTGACCAGCTTCCCCCGCAAGGCCCGGGCTACGTACGACTGCGTTCAGCTCTCAATCATTACCGGCAACTACAGGAAAAAGGTGGCTGGCCGCGCATAGACACGCATGGCCAAACCCTTAAGCCAGGCGATAAACACCCGGCCGTCCCCCTGTTGCGCATTCGCCTTGCTCTCACGGATGATTATCGAAGTCCCTTCGCATTTTCAAAAACATTCGACGCAGCGCTTGTCGAAGCGGTCATCCGTTTTCAAAATCGTCATGGGCTGAAAGCTGACGGTAGGGTCGGACCAAGAACTCTCGCGGTTCTGAACGTTCCGGTCGCTCAACGCATCGAACAAATCCTGGTCAACCTGGAACGTTGGCGGTGGGGACCCAGTCGCTTCGAACCACGTCACATTCTGGTCAATATGGCAGCATTCCGACTGGATGTGATCGACAATGAGCAACGCACCCTGTCCATGAAGGTGATCATCGGCAAACCTTATCGCAGTACCCCCGCTTTCAGTCAGACATTGACTCACCTGGTGATCAACCCATACTGGAACATCCCGAACTCCATTGCGATGCGTGACGTCATCCCCAGAATCCGCCGGAATCAGGAATACCTTACCAGGCAAAAAATACGCATCTTCAGAACTTCCGAAAATCAGGTCACTGAAATCGATCCAGCGAGCATTGACTGGCAGAATTTTGATCAGGCCGGTTTCCCATTTATGCTGCGCCAGGATCCGGGACCCAGAAACGCTTTGGGCCGGGTCAAATTTGCCATGCCAAACCGGTTTTCCATCTACCTGCACGATACGCCGCAACGCCACCTGTTCCAGCGCAAGGTGCGCACCTTCAGCTCGGGTTGCGTGCGTCTGGAAAAGCCACTTGAACTGGCCCGCCACATTCTATGGCATGAACCAGGCTGGGATAATGGCAAGGTTAACAGACAGCTTGAGAGCAGTCATCGGCGGGTGGTCAAACTGCAGAATCCCCTTCCGGTCCATCTGGTTTATTGGACCGCCTGGGTCGACCGGGACAACACTCTGCAGTTTCGTGATGATGTATACAGGCGAGACGAGCTTATGCGACAAGCCTTACGAAGTTAATTCTTCGGATTTACCTGGGGCAGGGGTCTTGCGATATTCATTAACAGCAGCATGAAACGCTGCCGCCGCCAGGTTTGAGCAGTGCATTTTCTCATCTGGCAGGCCGTTCAGTGCCGCGGCGATACTATGTTCGGTGATTTTCAGAACTTCATCCAGAGTCTTGCCTTTGGCCATTTCACTGGCAATCGACGAAGTGGCAATGGCCGCCCCGCAGCCGTAAATCTTGTACTTGATGTCCTGGACCCGATCATCGGCTATTTTGAAAAAAACCAGCAGCGCATCGCCGCAATCCGGGTCGCCCACCTTGACAACGATATTCGCATCTTTCATCATCCCGATATTACGGGGATTTTTGAAATGGTCCATGACAATGTCTGAGTACATACCAACAATCTCCTTAGGTCAGTTGGCTTCAACAACCAGGGCATGTCCTGCTACGATGGCACCGATAAGCTTCTTTCTGCCGCTGGTCACCAGGCGTTGAACTGTTCCTCGCGAAACACCCATTTTCTGCCCCGTCTCTTCCTGAGTCAAGCCTCTTTCGTCACAAAGCATCAATGCTTCCACTTCATCGTGAAACAGAACAACACGGCTCAGGTCGTTCATCGGCACCGATGCCGGCTTGTACAGGGTTTCCGAGCGATGTTTCGGGCAGTGGCATCTGCGCGGCTTTTTAGGGCGTGGTGACATGCATTCTCCTGGCAAATTGCAGGCGACCCGCCAAGCGGGTCGCCTGCATTAGTTTTCCAATAATCTCAGTGATGACAGTACGTCAGCACACCTTGGGGGCCATTATCTGCGGCCAGCCCCGAATCCGGCACCACGGCCAGCACCTCGGCCAGCACCACGGCCAGCACCTCGACCGGCTCCTCCGCCAGCACCCATCCCAAATCCACGGCCCGCACCGAAACCGACACCGATGTCATCCTGGGAAGACGTGACCCTCAATTCCTGAAGACCGGATTTTGCCACAAGTTCAAGGTTTTCGGCAACCGTTGATTTCTGCGCCTGATAAACCTTGAGCCCCGAACGGCCAAGTTCGAACAGTGAACGGTCTCCGATATTGCCCACCACAACCGCTTCGACATCGGTCCCGTCAAAGTTCCACTGCGGGCCATATTGCGGAGCGGGTCCGAGCAGTTCCTGGATTGCTTTGGTTTCAGTATCCACCAGCAGGAACAGCCTGGCAGTACCGAAACGACCGTGAATTTTACTTTCCAAACCTTTGTTTTCGTCAACCGGGAAACAAATTTTCATGTCTCTACCTCCATAATGTTGTGTGTTTGTTTTGTGCATATGCACATTATAGGGTCAGACATTCATAAGTCAATATGTTTTTTTGATTTTTTTCAGGGCCAGACCTTTTTCAATTTAACAGCTTGCCCGCCATACCATCCAACTTCTCTTTAGTCTTCTCCCACTTCGGCATGACCTGCTTCATCAGACGATAAAATTTGTCACTGTGGTTATGCTCGGCAATATGACAAAGTTCGTGCAAAATGACGTAATCTATACATTCGCGGGGAGCTTTGACCAAATGAGGGTTGAGTGTCAGCGTGCCATGGGGAGAACAACTACCCCATTGGGTTTTCATGGAAAGGAGTCGGATATTGGGGCGTTCGGCAACCCAAAGAGTCTGCTCCAACATGGCATCCAAGCGTCGATGGAAGACATCGCGAGCTCTCGTTTTATACCACTCTAACACGAGTGTTTTGACCCGTTTCTCCGACTTACTTCGGACGGTCACTTCGATATGACCCCGCAGCAGCTTAACCAGCTGTTTGTCCCTTTGGGCTTCCATCACTTTCAGCACGTACTGTTTGCCGAGATAAAAATGACTCTCCCCACTGCAATAGCGCCGTGGCGATACATGTTCGAGTTGATCTTTAAATTTCCAGATCTGGGTGTGGATCCAGCGAACGCGTTTTTTGACAGCATCGTAGACATCATCGTCGGGGACTCCAAGCGGTACGTGTACCATCACACGGCAATCGGGATGTACTTTAATCAGCACCCTGGGACGGACACTCTTGCTGGGGACACGGGTGAACTCAATGCGCTCACCGCCGTACATGATATAGCTGCTTTGTTTTGCGGCCATGGTATTCATTTTAGGCCGCGTTCAGGCCGACACGGGTGATCTGCACCACAAGTTCAACGATTCCCTTGGCTTGATTCATTCCTGCACCGACGGCTTTGCACTCCTTGAAAATCAGCGGCAGCATTTTTTTGCGGATATCTGCCTCGATGTTTTGTGGGTTGATGGAGTTCTCAGCCACCGCGATATTGACTAGACCATCAACAACAAAGGAGATGTCGACCCACTTCTGCTGCTGATCTTCCGGCATACCGTGGAACACAGTCGGGATCATCTTCTTGAATAGCCCATAGTAGGCTTGGGCATGACGGTTACCTTTAAAACTGTCCGGCAGTTCGTCAAGTTGACGGGCAGTAACCTTTTCTTCGAACTCACAAAAGAGCATGTACTGTTTCAAGGGATGGTCAAAAAGCGCCTCGGCCTCCTTGATCGCCTGGCGCAGCAGTTTTGAAAACGCCTCTTGGGCATAGGGGTCGTCACGCAAACCCTGTTCGATCATCTTGGTAACGCGGGTCTTGATGATGTCAGTTTCGTTGCGGGTCTTCTCCTCGCCCCACTCATCTGGATTCTGCTTCTGTCCCATCTTGCCGACTTCGTACACCCCTTCCGGCTCACGGACCTCGACTCCGACAACATGCTTGTCCATGAGCTTCTTGACCCGGTCGGCATACTCGTCGTAGTCGATGGTCTCGCCGGCATCCTGCTTGGCCAGCTGACGCAAACTGCTGAACTGCTTGACCGTCTCCTTGTAATACCTGCGGTCGTTCTCAGAGAAGCTCTTGTCTTCGTAGAAGGTCGCTGACTGTAATGCGATCTTCAAGCAAGAGGTGAAGGCCGTCAGGGCACCGTAGAAGTCATCGCGCACCTTCAGATTGACATCGATTAGCTCGCCATCGACCTCCTGCATACGAGGGACCAGCACCTGCCGCAGCTGTTCGATATCGTTCTTGTTTTTGACCTTGTTGAAAATCACCCATAGTTCATCGTAAAGACGGGGCAGACGCTTGTACTCCGTACTCATCTGCTGGTAGAGCCCTTCAATATCGTTGATATCGAAACCACCCTGGGTCCGACTCGCCAGATCCTGATACTTGGCAATCGTCGTGTCGAGTTCGGCCAGGATGCCGCGATAGTCGATCAGCAGACCGAAAGCCTTCTTCGGGTGGAGCCGATTGACGCGGGCGATGGCCTGAATCAGGTTGTGCTCCTTGAGTGGCTTGTCAATATAGAGCACTGTGTTCTTTGGCTCATCGAAGCCGGTCAGCAACTTGTCAACCACGATCAGCAACTTAAGTTTATTGTCCTTGTCGAAGCGCTCGATCAGGTGCTTGGTATAGACCTGTTCGTCCTGGCTACCGACATTCTCTTTCCACCACTTGGTGACTTCCGGGAGGCTGTCCTCATCGACATCGGTGTTCCCCTCGCGGGTATCGGGGGGCGACATGACCACGGCCGATTCGAACAGACTCGCCTCATCAAGAAACTGCTTGTACTTGATCGCCGAGGCTTTGCTGTCACAGGCAAGCTGCCCCTTGAGACCATCATCAATATTCTTAGCGAAATGATTGGCGACATCGAGAGCAATCAGGCGGATGCGGTCTTCAGATTGGTAAACCTGCCCCTTCTTGGCAAACTTCTTTTTCAGGTCGGTGCGCTGTTCTTCAGTCAATCCCTCGGTAATACGGTCAAACCAGCTGTCAATGGCGCGCGCGTTGACGTCCAGATCGGGGATACGCTCCTCGTATAGCAGCGGGGTGACAGTCTGATCATCCACGGCCCTCTGCATAGTGTAGGCGTGGACGATGGGGC
>DAOVNV010000099.1 GCA_030630015.1 Desulfuromonadales bacterium
GACGATCAAAATCCCGGTTGCTGTTGATACGGACAAGATTACAGCTGCAGCCAGACACGGTGTGCTGAGCCTTGTTTTGCCCAAGGCGGTCGCGGCCAAACCAAAAAAGATTGTGATCAAGGCACAGTGAATCGAATGAGTTTCCATCCGGGAACTCCGGATGGAAACTAACTGTTGTGGAGGAAAGGGACAGACTAATGGACATCAATCGCATGACGCTAAAAACCCAGGAGGCCCTGCAGGCCGCCCAATCACTCGCTACGCGACACGGTCATGTCGAAGTCGATGGCGAACACTTGCTCATGGCTCTTCTGGAACAGGATGGCGGGTTGATCTCGCGTCTTGTTGCCAGGCTCGATATCACACCGTCTGCTCTGGTTGACGCACTGCAAGCTGAACTGCAGAAGAAACCGGCAGTATCGGGTCCGGGAACAGAAGCGGGCAAAGTTTATATCTCCCAACAGCTCCAGCAGTTGATAGTCAAGGCGGAAGATCAGGCACGCCACCTCAAGGATGAATATATCAGCGTCGAACATCTTCTGTTGGCTTTCGTGGAAGAAGGCTCCCGATCCGCATCGGGACGCGTCCTCAAACAGTTCAACCTGACGCGCGACCGGCTGCTCAAAGTCCTGACCGAGGTTCGAGGTCATCAGCGAGTGACCAGTGCTGACCCGGAAGCGACTTACGAGGTTCTCGAAAAATATGGCTGCGACCTGGTCCAGTCTGTCAAAAAAGGCAAGCTGGATCCGGTGATTGGCCGCGATAGCGAGATTCGCCGAGTTATCCGCATACTGTCCCGTAAAACCAAGAACAATCCGGTTTTGATTGGCGAGCCGGGAGTCGGCAAGACGGCCATTGTCGAAGGGCTGGCCCAGCGCATCGTGCGTGGTGATGTGCCCGAGGGGTTGAAAGACAAAAGTATCTTTGCCCTGGATATGGGTGCACTGCTTGCCGGTGCCAAGTATCGTGGTGAATTCGAGGAACGGCTCAAGGCTGTCCTGACCGAGGTGCGTGAAAGCGAGGGCCAGATCCTGCTGTTTATCGACGAACTGCATACCATTGTCGGTACCGGCAAGGCAGAAGGCGCCATTGATGCCGGCAACATGCTCAAGCCGATGCTGGCCCGTGGTGAACTACATTGCATCGGCGCGACGACTCTCAATGAGTATCGGCAGTATGTCGAAAAGGATGCGGCGCTTGAACGGCGGTTTCTGCCAGTCCTGGTTGAGCAGCCGACGGTTGACGATACGATCAGTATTTTGCGTGGTCTCAAGGAGCGCTACGAAGTCCACCACGGTGTGCGCATCCAGGATAACGCTCTGGTCGCTTCAGCGGTTCTGAGTCATCGCTACATTTCCGATCGTTTTCTGCCCGACAAGGCGATCGATCTGGTTGACGAGGCCTGCGCGATGATCCGCACCGAAATCGATTCCTTGCCCGCTGAACTGGATGAAGTGACTCGCCGGGTGATGCAGTTGGAAATCGAGGAGGCGGCTCTTCGGAAAGAAAAGGACCGGGCCAGCATGGCGCGCCTGGAAAGTCTGCGCAAGGAATTGGCCGAGCTGCGTTACCAGTCTGCAACGCTCAAGGCCCAGTGGGACAGTGAGAAAGAGGACATCAGGAAGGTGCAGTCACTGCGTGAAGAACTGGAGGAGCTGCGTCGGCAGATTGAGATCGCCGAGCGCGACTACGACCTGAACCGGGCTGCAGAACTCAAGCACGGCCGGATGCCGGAACTGGAACAGCGGTTGAAGGAGGCCCAAGCCGGCATGTCGGAGGAAGACCAGATGCCGCGCCTGCTGCGTGAAGAGGTGACCGAAGAAGAGATTGCCGGCATCCTTTCCCGCTGGACCGGCATCCCCGTAACACGTTTGGTGGAGGGTGAGCGGGAGAAGCTTCTCAAGCTTGATGAACTGCTGCACGAGCGGGTTGTGGGCCAGGATGAAGCGGTCCAACTCGTGGCCGATGCCGTCGTGCGGGCCAGGGCAGGGATCAAGGATCCCAGGCGTCCGATCGGCTCGTTCATTTTTCTCGGGCCGACCGGAGTCGGTAAAACCGAACTGGCACGGACGCTGGCTGAAGCTTTATTCGACAGCGAAGAGAATATGGTGCGCATCGACATGTCCGAGTACATGGAAAAACATGCCGTCAGTCGTCTGATCGGTGCTCCACCCGGTTATGTCGGCTTTGAAGAAGGCGGGCAGTTGACTGAGGCCGTACGCCGCAAGCCGTTCAGCGTTGTCTTGTTCGATGAGATCGAAAAGGCCCACCAGGATGTATTCAACATTCTGCTCCAGGTTCTGGATGACGGCCGCATTACCGACAGCCACGGCCGCACGGTTGACTTCAAGAATACCGTGATCATCATGACATCGAATATCGGTTCGAGTCATCTGCTGGAGGGCATGAACGAGGCCGGGGAAATCGGGGAGGTTGCGCGCCGGCAGGTCATGCAGGAACTGCGCATGGCATTCAGGCCTGAATTTCTCAACCGGGTGGATGACATCGTTCTGTTCAAGTCGTTGACTCTGACGGAAATACTACGCATCGTCGATTTGCAGATTGCCGATCTGCGCCAGAGATTGGTGCAGAGAGGTCTCGGGCTCGAAATGACCGACGCTGCCCGCCAGTTCGTCGCGGAAGCGGCCTATGATCCTGTTTTTGGTGCCAGACCTCTCAAGCGTTATCTGCAGCACCAGCTCGAAACACGGATCGCGCGGGCGATGATTGCCTCCGAAACACTGCCGGGGGAGCGGGTCCTGGTCGATGTCAGGGACTCTGAATTGAGCGTGGAGTTTTTTTCTCCGACAGCCTCCTAAGGGCGGTTGATTTTTTGTAATTATCGAACTGTGTGAAATGCTTGGCTTTGGGTTTGGATGTTGGTAGTATGTGCGGGGATATTTCGGGGGGATGACACTCTAACCTGTGATGGTTTTATGCAAAAGCGCAAGCGTTTTGGTGAAATCCTGGTTGAAGCCAAGGTCGTAACTGAGGAAGTTCTTGCCACCGCTCTTGAAAAACAGCGTGGTACCGGGCAGCAGCTTGGCCAGATTCTCGAAGAGATGGGCGTGGTGTCCGAGCAGAATATCGCCGCAACCCTGGCCCGGCAGTTCGGTTTCAAAACCGTTTCGAATATCGCCCGTGCCAGTTTCAGCAATGAATTGCTGGACCTGGTCGATGTCGACACGGCGATGAAGAAATTTGTCTTCCCTCTCAAGCAGGAAGGCAAAACCCTTTTTCTGGCGATGGTCAACCCGCTGGATATGGAAACTATTGACAATCTGACCTTTTCGAAAGATTTGAGGATCGTCCCCTGTGTAACCTCCCCTTCCGAGATCCAGGCCGCCATCAACCGGCATTATCACAAAATTGTCGATGCTTCTTCGGATGAGGATGCCTGGTGGACTGTGTTGGTGGTTGATGATCAGGACCTGGTGCGTTCCGCGGCCGTGGCGGCCCTTAAGAGGGAGGGCTACGGCCTGCTCGAGGCTGCCAACGGGGCCGACGGTTTGAAAATGACCCTGCAGTACAAGCCTCACCTGGTGGTTGCAGATACTGTCATGCCCAGGATGGATGGTTATGAGATGTTTCGGGCCATCAAGAGCAATCTTAATACGAAGCATATCCCGGTGATTGCTCTTTCCTCGAAGTCCTCTGCCGAAGAAGAGGCCCAGTTGCTGGACATGGGCTACTTCGATTTTATCGCCAAGCCAATCAACCCGATTAGACTGGTTGCGCGGGTCAGGCACGCTCTCCGCCTCACGTATGGGGAAAATCCTCCGCCCCGTTAACTTTTCCTTGCCTAAAAAATGTCGAATTTACTTGCTTTTTATTGGTGCGCACCTATAATTGACCAAAAGAGTCATCTATCTCTGGTCGAAAGGATTACGCCATGCGTATCGATATAGTGTGCAAGCCGGATAGTGGAAATCGTGGTGAGCGTGTTCTGACTCGGGTACGGCAGGCTCTCGAGGAAATGGGCGTCAGGGCTGAGGTTCACCTTTTTCACGATATGAAAAAGATGGTGGATAACCGGGTTTACGTCGGTCCGGCCCTGATCGTTGACGATGTTGTCAGGATTGCAGGGCGGGTTCCAGAGGTCCGCGAACTCAAGGCGTTTATCGCGGAGCGGCCGCGCTACCTGCAGCGTTTCCAGGATGTCGCCTGATCTATATTTTGCATTGAATTGAGTGTTCAGGCCGGTCTCTTTTGCAGAAGACCTTCGGTGACTGCAAAAGAGACCAGCTCCTCACCGGATGCTCGCGGCAAGGTGCCGGCGAAGATTTCGCGCGGGCATCGACTGCCGTCGCTCCCCTGGAGCAGACGGAGAAAATCTTCTCCCAGAGATTCACAATTGACTTCGCCGTCCCGTCGGAAGAACAGGGCGACAGAGCCTACCGGACGAAACAGGCCTGTGAATTCATTGAGGTCAATCTCCTCCATTTCCATCAGGTCAACAATTTCATAGGTAAAAGGAACCAGCCGGATGCGCGAGCTTGACTGCCAGCTGGTTTCCCATAGATCGTTATCCAGCAGGGTCTGCCCGGGAGCAGCTTCGACCGGATATCCCAGCAACGTTTCCGCATAATGGTAGTGGTAGCTGAGTAGGTCGAGCAGTGCTGTGACCAGATGAGCCTGCTGGTTTTTTTGCAGGCGCCATTGCAGGTAATCCTGCTGCAGTTGATAGGCTTCGTGAGCCGAGATTTTTTCATCCTTGGCAGGTCTGGTCGGGTCGATGTGTCCCTGGGTGATCGCCCATTCGCAAAAATCTTCGAAAAAAGTGCTTGGCGCGACCTGCAGGACCTTGAGAATTGCAGGAAAGAAGGCGACGGCGCGACCGGAATTGTAAAACAGGTTGGTCGCTTCGGCGAGCAGGCGGCTCTTTTGAAGGTCATCCGCAGACCAGCTTGTAGATGAGATAATTTCGTACGGCGGGTCGTCCTGGGCGATCAGGCCATGACGGTCTTTCTGACGGGCCAGGCGGGTGCCGGGGAGAACAGACAGGCGAAACAGGTGAACATGGTTGGGGGAAAACCCGAGGGCGGCATCCAGGCTTTGGCGAAAGCCATCGTAGTTATCACTTGGCAGCCCGTAGATCAGGTCGAAGCCATAAATCACGCCTTCAGCTTCCAGCAGATGGATCTGACGGCTTAAATGCTCCAGGTCGAGCGGGCGATGTACAGCCTTGAGAGCCTCGGCATTGGTTGACTGCAGGCCGAACTGGACGGAGCAGGACAACTGCCCCAGCAGGTGAATGATCTGACGGTTGAGGAACTCAATCTTGGCCTCGATATGGTAGTGAATCTGCGGGGCTTTTTCCAGCAGGAGTTCAAGCAGCGCCAGCCCGCGTTCCGGGGGGAAATTGAATGTTGAGTCGAGGACCCAGACCTGACTGACTCCGGAGTCCACAAAGAAATCCAGTTCCGCCTCCAGGCGTTTCCAGTTCAGTTCGCGCACCCCTTCCTGCCCGCGGGAATCGAAGCAGTAGTCGCAGGAAAAGGCACATCCCCTTGAGATTTCCCATAGCACGCCGTTGTCAGGCCCCGGTGTCAGGATGCCGGTCAACCATGGAGACGGGAAGGCCGACAGGTCCTCCGCAGGGGGCTGTTCTGGTCCAATTGAAATCTGTCCATTTCGCATCACCGTGATGTTTGGTAAACTTTCCAGCGGTTCTTTTCTGGACAAAGCTTCGATCAGGCGCGTAAAACCGACTTCACCTTCCCCTCGCAGCAGAATCAGCCAGGGAGCCTCGCTCGCCAGTTTTGCGTAGTCGCCTGTTGCTTCAGGGCCGCCAGCCGCCAGGACCAGTTCAGGGTGCTGCAGATGCAGACTGTGCGAAAGCGAAATCACCTGGGCGCGATTCCAGACGTAGGTCGGAAAGGCGACCAGATCGGGATCTTCTGCCAGGATAAGCCTGGCCATTTCTTCGAGAGACTGGTGTGCGAATAAATCGATAAGACGAGTCTGGACCTGTTGTTCCTCAGGCAGAGCTGCAGTGAGACAGCCCGCTGCCAGGGGTACGGCCTGTGCGGAGCGGCGAACATGGAGGGTAGCGAGTACGATTTTCATGAGGGCCTCTACAGGAGGCTGTCAGACGATTCTCAGGCGCAGTGACAGACTCCTAGCTTTTTGCACGGACCTTGATTTTGGGTTTGCCGTTTTCAGTCACGACGTGAAAATCAACCGCGCGGCCCCCGAATTTTTCCCGGATGACCTCCTTCTGCCGAGCCAGCAATTTCGCGACCTGCTCCTTGAGGGGAACCTTGAGGCCGCAAGTCCGGTGGGCATCCGCCAGCTTTTCGTAGAGATCTTCTATAGGGTCTTGTGCTGGTTTTGCTTGAGGACTCGCTGATGCTCCTCGAGTGCGTTCTATCCGCGAGGTATGGCGTTCGTAGCGGCCCTCATCAATCAGGCGCAGGATACGGTCCCAGTGTCCGGCATAGCTATGGAAGCGACTTGAAATGCTCTGCAGTCTGAAACGCAGGTCGACCTGGGGGATATAATGGGTGACCAGGCGGCGCAACTGGAGGCTGATTCTCTGCCGTTCGCGTTGTGGCTCACGCTTTTCAATCCCCATGAAATATTGTTCATAGGCGATTTCCAGGCTCTTGATGTCCTGCTCAAGCTGATCCAGTTTCGTAGCGATCTGGTTGCGATTGGTCATAAATTGATGCAGACGGTTAATGGTTGAGGTTTAACTATACTGAACCGGGCAGATTAAGGCAAAAAGAAAGCGATTGCAGACATTTTCAGCGCTGATCTGGTTACTCACAGATTCAGGTCTGAGTCTGCTTGACCTTTGAGGGTCTTTTCGAAATAATACTTTATTACGCTTGGGAGGCTGTCGGACTTTTCATGCCCTCCGCAATGATGGGCTCTGGACACACGTATCCTCCGCAATGATAGGCTTCGGACACAAGGATCGAAACAAAACAATGAAAAATTGGGGGAATGAATGATAGAAAAAGGTTTGGCGGCAGTCATCCTGGCAGCCGGTCAGGGCACGCGCATGAAATCTGCGTTGCCCAAGGTCCTGCACCCGGTTGCCGGTCAGCCGATGCTCGGACATGTCCTCCGGGTGGCACAGGCGGTGGGCGCCTCGCCGGTGGTGCCGGTTGTCGGGCATGGTGCAGAGCAGGTTCGCGCTATTTTTGAAGCGGAGGAGATCACCTTCGCTCTGCAGTCTGAACAACTCGGAACCGGGCATGCCCTTTTGTGCGCGGAATCGGTCCTTGGAGACTTCTCCGGAGACCTCCTGTTGTTGTGCGGTGATGTACCGCTTCTTCAGGAATCGACCCTGCAGCGCTTGATCGCTCATCACCGCAGCCATGGTGCTGTTGTCACCATTCTGACGGCTATGATGGGTGACCCGACTGGCTATGGCCGAATTATCCGCGGCGAGTCCGGAGTGGAACGGATTGTCGAAGAAAAGGACGCGACCCGTGAAGAGAAAGAGGTTGCCGAGATCAATACCGGCATCTACCTGTTCGAGGCACCGCAGGTTTTCGAGCTCCTGCGCAGCGTAGGCAACCGCAACGCACAGGGTGAATATTATCTCACTGATGTTGTGGCCGCAGCATGTTCAGCTGGAAAGAGGGTGGAGGTCTTGTCCGTCGAAGATAACCGTGAAGCGATGGGTATCAACGATCGCAGACAACTGGCGCTTGCGAATGCCGTGTTATTCGAGAGGATCAATGATTGTCACATGCTGGAGGGGGTGACCCTGGTCGATCCGACTGCTGTCTATATCGATCATGATGTCGTGATCGGCTCCGATACCCTGCTGCACCCAGGAGTGCATCTGCGCGGCAGGACCCGCATCGGTCGAGACTGCGTGATCGAACCTGGAGTCGTGGTAACCGATTGCCAGATCGGCGACCGGGTTCATCTCAAGGCCGGTTCGGTTCTGACCGAATCAATCATTGGTGATGAGTGCACCATCGGACCCATGGCCCATCTGCGCTCGGGGACGGTGCTGGACGGGCAGAACAAACTGGGCAACTTTGTTGAAACCAAGAAAGCGCTGATCGGCAGGAAGTCCCAGGCCAGTCACCTGACCTATATCGGTGACGCCACCCTGGGGCAGAATGTCAACGTCGGCTGCGGCACCATTACCTGCAACTACGATGGGGTCAACAAACACCAGACCATCATCGAAGACGATGTGTTCGTCGGCAGCGATAGCCAGCTCGTCGCACCGGTCCGCATTGGCCACGGCAGCCTGATTGGGGCCGGTTCGACCATTACCAAGGATGTCCCCCCCGATTCCCTGGCGCTCTCCCGCTCCGAACAGAGGGTCATCGAAGGCTGGGCCGCACGCAAGCGAGAGAAGCAGAAAAAAAAGTAGGGGCACGGCGTGCCGTGCCCCTAGGGGTCTACATCATACACAAATCGGGCACGGCATGCCGTGCCCCTACTGAGGTTACCATGTGTGGAATTGTTGGATATATAGGATCACGTGAAGCAACCCCGATCGTTCTGGAAGGGTTGCGCCGTCTCGAATACCGGGGCTACGACTCCGCCGGGATC
>DAOVNV010000155.1 GCA_030630015.1 Desulfuromonadales bacterium
CGATGCGAACATTGACGGGACGTGGCTTGTTTTCACCCACTCGGCGCACCTCCCCTTCCTGCAGCACTCGCAGCAGCTTGGGCTGGAGTTCCAGGGGGAGATCCCCAATCTCATCCAGCAGCAGGGTTCCGCCATCGGCGGCACCGAACAATCCGTCCCTGGTCCGGTCCGCACCGGTAAACGCACCCTTGGCATGCCCGAACAGTTCGCTCTCCAACAGGCCTGCGGCAATGGCACTGCAATTCACGGCGAGGAAGGGTTTGTTCCGTCGATCACCTTCGTTGTGCAGCGCCCGGGCAACCAGTTCCTTGCCGGTGCCGGTTTCGCCGGTGATCAGTACGGAGGCCGAAGAGACGGCAGCTCTGCGCAAAAGACCAATGAGCGCCTCCATGGCAGCGCTCTTGTGCACGATGGCATCGACCCCCTGGGGACGCGCGGTCCGCTTCAGGGTCGACTTGAGATCAACATTTTCACTGCGCAGACTGAGGCGCTCCTCAGCCTTGCGAACCGTCAAAAGGATTTCATCGGGCCGAAACGGTTTGGAAATATAGTCGTAGGCACCCATCTTCATGCACTCGACCGCCGTGTCGATGCTGCCGTAGGCACTCATCATCACAACTGTTCCGGAAAACTGCCGGGCAACTTTTTCTTTGAGGAAGGTCATGCCATCCATTTCCGGCATGCGGATGTCGCAGAGGATCAGGCAGAAGCTCCCCGTTTCAAGACGCATAAGACCCTGCCTGCCACTGTTTGCTTCAGTAACGGCATAACCTTCCCGCTCGAGGACCAGACGCAGCATATGGCGCATCGACTCTTCGTCGTCGATGAGCAGGATATGTCGGGCATTATTCGTCATTCAGTCGACTCCGATATTTTATGATTTTATGCGAGGGCATCATCATTTGCGTATGGTTTTAACCGCGTGGGTTACAGGGTACTGGACCCCGGCAAATAAACAGTAAAGCTGCTGCCGGAACCCTCCATGGAACTAACCTCGATCCGCCCGCCGGCATCAGCAACAATCCTCTGACAAACCGCCAAACCGAGTCCAGTCCCCTTGCCCGGATCCTTGGTGGTATAAAAGGGTTCAAAAACTTGTCGGATAGCTTCAGGACTCATCCCAAGCCCCTCATCCCTGACGATGATGCCTATATTTTGGCCATCAGTCATGTTTGACAGCTCGAGACATCCGCCATCAGGCATTGCGTCCCGGGCATTGAGCAGCAGGTTGACGCAAACCTGCACAAACTGTCCCCGGTTCATTTGAATCACACCTGCACCCAGCTCGCAATGATCTTCCACCCTGACCCTTTCGAGCAGCCCTTGATGCTGTATCATGTCAACGGATTCCCGTAAGACACAGACCGGGTCAAACTCTTCTGTTTCGACCGATCCTGGCGTCGCATAGTCAAGCAATTCACGGATCAGCAGGTCAATCCGGTCGGTCTCAACCAGGGAACGTTCCAACATTTCCCGGCTGGCCGGATCGGACAGATCCTCCTTGAGCAGGTTCAGGTAACCGACAATCGCACTGAGCGGGTTGCCGATTTCATGGGCCATCCCGGCCGAAAGATGCCCTACGGACGCCATTTTTTCGGAGCGCAGCAGATCATCGCGAGCCTGCAGAACGGCCCGGTTGGCCTCTTCGAGGGACGCGATATGTTCCTGGGTCTCGTCACGACTCTGCGCCAGAGCCTCCACCATGTGATTAAAACTCTCGGCAAGGGACTTGATCTCTCCCGGACCATCCGGAACGTCAATCATCTGCAGTTCCCCGGCCGCCACACCAGTTGTGGCCTGCTGCAGTTTGCGAACCGGGCGAACCACGTTCCGGTTCAGGGTGTAGACACCGAAGATAGACAAAACCCCGCCATAGAGCAGCACATAAACCATGACGAGCTTTTGTGACTTATGAACCCTTTGGCTCAGCGCTGCCAGTGAAAAACGGACCTGGAGAATCCCGGCCGCCGAGCCTCCCGAACCGAAGGGCATCACAAACTCTATGAAATTATCGGGGACGGGACGGAATGGATTCCAGGACGATGAATAACGCAGTTCTTCAAAAACTTCACGCAGTTCGACAGCAGCCGGAGGTACGGTCAAGAAATCGGCTGGTGAGTCAACCGTCATTTCCGCAACCATGCGCATCTCTCTGTCCAGGACCCGCCAGGCGACTACATCCTCCTGCAGACCCAGCGAAGTCAGAACAGGCTTCAGGCTCGGCAAATCACCCAAAAAGCCAATGTCTTTCGAATGGGACAGTTCGCCCAGTGCCGACCCAAGCAGAGAAACGGTGCGCCGCATATCGGAACGCTGCTGGTCCAGCAAACCGCGTTCAGTCAGTTTGACCAGCAGGAAACCTGAGAACAGCAGCGCGGCCCCCAGCAGGAGGGTGATGCTGACAACAACTTCGGTGCGTAATCCAGCTTTCATGGGAATGGCTCACCGAAACAGGAGAAGACCATAAAAATTCACATCGAACTCGGCAAGTATATAATTTTACAGGACATGAGGCAAGAAACGGTTTTTTAACATCAATATTTTGAATTCTGGAAAATACTGTCTTTTCCTGCTAGGATATCGACATCTTGATTTGACGGAGGACCACACCATGTCACGCATCCCCGCAATCGACCCTGACTGCTGCATCAGTTGCGAAGTCTGTACCCAGATCTGCCCCGAAGTTTTCCGCATGGAAGGTGAGGAAGAAGGCCATAGCCACGATCATGGTCACGATCACAAGGCGATCGTTCATAACCCGACCGGTGTCCCCGAAGCCAAAATTGAAGAAGCAATGGACAACTGCCCTGCGGCTTGTATTTATTGGGAATAAGCGAGGAACGAGGGACGAGGAGCGCGGAAAACCAATTTCTTCTCTTTCGCTCTCTACTGGAAAGAACATGCAAGCCGCTCAAGAGAACACACCCTGAAGAACAAAATCGCCACGAGCATTAACACCCCAGGAATTTGACTTTGCCTTTACCGCGTCCCTCGTCCCGCGTTCCGCGTTCCAGCTTCTCAAAAAACCTCCCGCTTTTAAACCTCTTCGCCGGATTGAAGATGGCCCTCTTCCCGATGGCCATCATCACTCTGTTCTGGAAGGATCAGATCGGCCTGTCGCTGACCGAAATTCTGCTGCTGCAGGCAATCTTTTCGGTGGCCACCCTGGTCATGGAATACCCCTCCGGCTATCTGAGCGACCGGCTTGGTTACCGTTTTACCCTGCACCTGGCCTGCCTGCTCGGCATTGCCGGCTGGACCGTCTACACTTTTGCCGGTTCGTTTGCCGGGGTTCTGCTGGCCGAGATTCTGCTCGGAGTGTCCTACGCCTTTATCAGTGGAGCAGACACGGCGCTGCTTTACGAAACCCTGCGTCAGTCAAACCGTGAAGAAGAATATGCGCGGCATGACGGCCGTATGACCGCCTGGGCTCAGTCCGGAGAAGCAGCCGGAGCCTTGTTTGCGGGCGTTCTCTATGCGTGGGCACCACTGCTGCCGTTCATCATCCAGATCGGTGTCTGGGTCGCGGCATTGCTGGTTTGCCGTGGTCTGAAGGAACCTCCTGGAGAGGAAGCACCGCAGCACTCATCCCATCTCGGTGAGGCCTGGCGGATCGCACGTATGGCCTTGCTGGACAGACCCGAAATACGCTGGAGCCTGATATTGACGGCACTGCTCGGGCTGGCCACTTTCTATCCGGTCTGGCTGATCCAGCCCTACATGCAGGCCCAGTCCGTTCCCCTTGCCTGGTTCGGTCCGATCTGGGCGGTAGCCAACCTGACAGTATCCGCCGGTTCACTCCTGAGTCACCGACTGCTCTATCATACCGGCCCGCGCGGCATGGTCCTGCTTTGCCTGCTGCTGGTCTGCGCCGGCTACCTCGGTCTGGGCCTCAGCCATGCGATCTGGGGATTTGCCTTCTATTTCTTGATGACACTCATGCGCGGCATACAGGGCCCATTCTTCCGTCACTGTATTCAGAAACAGAGTCGCCGCTACGAACGGGCCAGTATCCTCTCCCTCAAGTCCCTGCTGTTCCGCCTCGGCTTCGTTGTCACTGGTCCGGGAGTGGGTCTGTTTGCCGACCACTTCGGCCTGCACGCCACCATGCTGGCACTCGGTGCGGCTATGACCCTGCCGCTCATCCCGGTGAGCATCTATTTCCTGAAAAGCACCCGGGGGCTTTAAGTGCTGAGTGCCCGGCGTCGCCATAGGCTTTGCCGTGGCAAGCTGTCCCGGGGTCTCACGGGTTCCGACTCGACACCTCCGAAATCCTCCATTCACCCAATCTGCTTTTAAGCCAATTTTATAATGACATCCTTGGGAAAATACTCCATCATTTCCAAATGGATCCGATGACCCTGATCAAAAAACATTACGAACCAGGCAGCAAATCCTTTAAAAGCCTGGTTGCGCACAGCGCCCAGGTCGCTGGTCTTGCAGAAACGGTTGCCGGACGCCTCGAAGGCCTCTGCGAGGTTGACCGGGTATTTGTATCAGAAGCGGCCTGGCTCCACGACATCGGCATTTTTCTGACAGACGCACCCGAAATCGGCTGCTACGGTGAAGCACCCTACCTGCTGCACGGGATTTTGGGGGCAGAAATTCTGAATGACGAGGGGCTGCCCAGCCACGCCCTTGTCTGTGAACGACATATCGGCGTCGGACTCAGTGTAGAAAACATCCAAAGTCAGAATTTGCCATTGCCTCATTACGACATGACACCACAAACGATTGAAGAACAAATTGTGGCCTACGCTGACCTGTTTTTTTCCAAGCATCGCAAACAGGGTAAAGGGCCTCGCTCCGCAGAGGAAGTACGAAAAGCCCTGGCAGGGTTCGGTGACGGCAAGGTAGAAATCTTCGATACATGGCATGCACGGTTCGGTAAGGCAGTGGCGGGTGGCGGGTAGCAAGTGGCGAGGAAATCGAAAAAAATGTTCCCGAAAATAACGTGACACCTGTAGCTTTACAACTTTTTTTCTGTATCCTTGTGTTTTGTATTAAGTTTTTATCGCGCCACTCGCTTGCCACGCCATAGCCTTAGGCGACGGCGGGTCACCTGCCACTGATTTTCTTATGGAAGCCTGGCTGCTGGAAATCTGGAACCAACTGCCGGAAGGGACCCCCCTTCTCACAGCCGTCTGCCTGGTCGCTTATCTGGAAGGGGTCGTCGGCATCGGCCTGATCTTGCCCGGCAGCACTCTGGTCGTATTGAGCGGGTTTCTCGCCTTTCATGGCAAAGCTGACTTCCTGTCGCTGATTGGCTGGGCCAGTGCTGGCGCCCTGCTCGGCGATCTGACCAGTTACTGGATCGGCGCCCGACTCGGGCAACTATTATGGGACCGCAGCTTCCTTGCGCGCCGCAAAGACCTGGTTCGCAAGGCTGAGATTTTCTTCATTGAGCATGGTGCAAAAAGCATTTTTTTCGGCCGGTTCCTTGGGCCGATTCGGGGCCTGGTGCCTTTTGTGGCCGGAGCCTCGAAGATGCGTCCCCGGCCATTTCTGGCCTATGCTCTGGTCAGCGCCTTGCTCTGGGGTATCAGTTATCCGGGGCTGGGCTATATTGGCGGCACCAGCTGGCAGCGTGCGCAAACCTGGGTCGGGCGTTTCGGTATTCTGATAGTACTGTTGCTGGTTGTCTCGATCATAATTGGGTGTTTACGCAAGTATTTTCTGGGCTCTGCCAGAAAATACGGGACCCGCCGTCGCCCGTAGGACTATGGCGGGTCCCGCGTGCCTCGCTTTATTTAGTTTTTCTTCTGTATTCTGTATTCTGTATTCTGTATTCTCTTTACAAATATTTTTTCGCGCCCCTCGCTTGCCACGCCATAGCCTTAGACGACAGCGGCCCCCCCGCCTGTCCGCCATAGCCTTGGCGACGGCGGGCG
>DAOVNV010000201.1 GCA_030630015.1 Desulfuromonadales bacterium
GGTCAGGCCGGAGCAGCACCCGGTGCTGGCGATAACTCCTGCGACCGAGGCTGAGCCGGAGTCAACTCGTCGAGCAACCCTGTCCAATCTCGGAGAACTTTTCGCTAAAAGCTGGCAGACCTTTATTCAGAGGGTGATGACCCTGGTCGGCATTAACCTGCTGGCGTTGGTTCTGGCTGGTCTCGGCTACCTGCTACTGGGCGGGTTGGCTAACTGGTTGGAGGGACTGACCGGTGGTAGCGTGCTGAGCAACGTGGCCGTTCTTACCCTAATGACCATCTACTCGCTGATTGTAATCGCCTGGCTCGGTGCAGCAGTGACCTATGCGATTGTCGAGGAGGACCTCGGCGTCCGCCAATCCCTGGGATACGGGCTGCAGAGGCTCTGGTCTTTCCTCTGGGTCTCCCTGCTGGTCTGGTTCATCATCAGCGGTGGTTACCTGCTGTTTTTCATCCCCGGCTTGTTGTTCACCACCTGGATCCTGTTTGCCCAGTTCATTATGGCTCGCGAGGATATCCGTGGAATGGAGGCGCTGCTGAAAAGCAAGGAGTATGTGTCCGGGCATGGGTGGGCTGTTCTGGGCAGAATCCTGCTGGTTGGTGTCGTTGTAGGGGCAATTTCAATCCCTCTCGCATTCATTCCCATTCTCGGCGGACTGGCCAGCCTGCTGCTCGGGTTCTTCCTGATGGTCTACTATGCGGAAATCCTGAAGGAACTTACCGAGATCAAGGGAAACATCACCTTTGACTGCTCACGCGGCGTCAAGACACGCTGGATGCTGGTCGGAGGGGCCGGCTATCTCGTCACGCTGGCCGCTGGCCTGGCCTTGGGAGGAATCGGCTGAGTATAGAAAAAGTGCTGAGTTCCCGCCGTCGCTAAAGCTATGGCGTGGCAGGCTGAGCGATGAGTGAGAGGTGTCGTAGCTATTTGTCGGTTACCTTTTCGTGCTCCTCGCCACCTGCCTCTGCTTAAAGATACGTCCTTCCCCCCATATATGTTTTAGTAAAAAACGTGCTGGACATCTTCTCGACGCGCACCTTCTGGCCGGTGCGCGGCGCATGGATGAACTGGCCGTTGCCAATGTACATGCCGACGTGCGTGACCCTCTTGCCACCCTTGGTGGCGAAGAAAACCAGGTCGCCCGGCTGCAGTTTTGATTTTGAAACCCAGCGTCCGGCTTTGAACTGGTTGCGGGAGACGCGCGGCAGGTTGAGACCGTTGAGGCGGTAGCTGACCATGGTCAAACCGCTGCAGTCGAAGCCGTTTTCAGCTGTGGTCCCGCCCCAGCGATAGGGGATGTCGATAAACCGCCCGGCGGTTTTGACCAGTTCAGTGCGGAGGTTTCCCTTGCCGGTTCTCTGAATGCGGGCAGCGGCATAATGTTCCGGGTAAACGATGAAGAAATTGCCGATCAGACCTTGGGCCTGCAGCTTTTCCGCTTCGTTTCGGGCGGGTCGGTAGCTGGCATGATTGCCGAAGCGGACTTTGTACAGGCCTGATTCGTGGCGGAAATAGTAGGCGTCGATGCCGCGCTTTTTGAGCAGACTTTCCAGGCGGACCGCGTTGTCGAGATTTGAAAATGCGCCGACCTGGATTGAGTAACCCATCTTCTGCAACGGCTGGCCCTGTTCCATTCCAGGAGGCGTCGCCTGGATCAGGTCGGAGATCGGATCAGTCTTAGGTTGCGGTGTGGGAGTTGGTGTCGGGCGATAGTCCGGTGGTGAACATCCGAATACGAGAAGGAGCACGCACTGCAGAAAAATGAGCAGATATCCTGTTTTCAAAAAATCGTGTGAAAAGTTCATGAGCCCCGACTCCAAAGCTTCCTCAAGGTATCACAAACACAATGACAAAATAAATAATGGGCAACTTTTTCAGTTGAAATGATGGCAATTCTGACGGAGTATCATCTGTATGAAAGAGATTGAATCCAAATTGCCACTGGGCAAAGCAACGGCCTACAAGGCGGAGTATGATCCCGCACTACTCTGTCCTTTCCCGCGGCAGTTCAAGAGGGACGAAATAGGGTTGGAAAGTCAACTCCCCTTCAGCGGACAGGATATCTGGAACGCCTACGAACTGTCCTGGCTCACTCCGAAGGGCAAGCCGGTGGTCGCCATGGGCGAGTTCCGTTTCCCGTGCGAGTCGCCCAACCTGATCGAGTCCAAGTCGTTCAAGCTGTATCTCAATTCTTTCAACCAGACTTGCTGCGAAAACTTCGCTTCGGTAGAAAACCTGTTGAAAGAGGACCTCGGCCGTGCGGCCGGAGCGCCGGTCGAGGTCAGGTTGTTCGATGCCGAGCACTTCTCCAGTCTACAAATTGGCCGTCTGCCGGGGCGCTGTATCGACGATCAGGATGTGGAGATCTCGAGCTATAAACTGAACCCCGACCTGCTTGAGGGATCGATAGACGAAGGCCGGGTCGTCGAAGAAACCCTGCACAGCCACCTGCTCAAGAGCAACTGCCTGGTGACCAGCCAGCCGGACTGGGGGAGCCTGCTGGTCCGCTACCGGGGGCCGAAGATCGATGAAGCAGCGCTGTTGCGCTACCTGATCTCTTTTCGCCAGCATAATGAATTCCACGAGCAGTGCGTCGAGCGGATTTTTGTCGATCTGCAGCGTTACTGTCAGCCGGAGCAATTGACGGTCTATGCCCGCTATACCCGGCGCGGCGGCCTGGATATCAATCCGTTCCGGAGCAATTTCGAGAGTGATGTTGAGAATGTAAGACTGGCCAGACAATAGAAAAGTGCCCGCCGTCGCCTAAGGCTATGGCGTGGCAGGCTGAGTGCTGTGAGGGGACCCGCCTTCGCCGAGGCTATGGCGTGGCAAGCTGTCCCGGCAGTTTACGGGGCTGCCCCCGGTTTTGAGGCAGTGCTGAGGACTGATGACTAAGGACTGCGGAAATCTTTTTTACACGGAGTGAGTATGGCAAAAACAATTCTGATTACTGGCGCGACGGCAGGGTTTGGTAAGGCCTGCGCCCGTCGGTTTGCCGATGCAGGCTGGAATTTAATCTTGGCGGGGCGGCGTACGGAACGGCTGGAAAGTCTGCAGGCCGAACTGGGCGATGCGGTCACTGCGATCCTGACTCTGGACGTACGCGATCGTCAGGCTGTTCATGAGCAATTATCGAACCTGAAGGATATCGATGTCCTGTTGAATAACGCCGGGCTGGCGCTGGGTCTTGAGCCGGCCTGGGCGGTTGATCTGGACGATTGGGACACCATGGTGGACACCAATGTCAAGGGTCTGATGTACTGTACCCGGGCAATCCTGCCGGGCATGGTCGAACGCAACTGTGGCCATGTGATCAATATCGGTTCTACAGCAGGTAGTTGGCCCTATCCGGGCGGCAACGTTTATGGTGGCACTAAGGCCTTCGTTCAGCAGTTCAGCCGCAACCTGCGCGCTGATCTGCTCGGTAACCGGATCAGGGTGACCGAAATCGACCCCGGCATGGCTGAAAGCGAGTTTTCCAAGGTCCGCTTCAAGGGCGACGATCAGTCCGCCGCAAAGGTTTACGCAGGGGCTGAAGCGTTGAGCCCGGCCGACATCGCCGAGGTGGTTTTCTTCGTTGCGAACTTGCCGGCTCATGTCAATGTCAACGCCATGGAACTTATGTGCATCGATCAGTCGTGGGGTCCACTGGCTGTACATAGAAAGGGATAAATCAATGGAAACCATTAAAACTGCCAGTTTTGAATACCTGATCGATCTCGCCAAAAAGAACCCGGAGGGTGGTTACACCTTTGTGCTCGACGGCGAGTCTTATCAGATTGAAGATGTGCTGCAAATCTCGAAAATTGCCACTGATCATGGTTATATAGTGATCTATTAACTTGTCATGTACAGACTAGAAAAGGGCAGCCACAGGGCTGCCCTTACTAATTGTTCTGTCCTTTCAGGTCATTCCTTCAGTTTGACTCGCAGCTGTTTCTCCTCAATCTTAATCTCGTCAACCCCATCGGCAAACGCCTGCCAAAAGCCCCTTTCCCCCCCGAACTCCTGGACCAGATCGACATTCTTGATATTGCCTAGCCATGCATTGGGCAAGGGCACGCCCCAGACACTGACGCCCCGCAGGGCGACAACCGGTCGTCCGTTGGCATAGGCCAGTTCGAGTCCGGCAGTCACCTTCAGAGTCTGGCCGCCCAGGATTGGGAACTCCTCGTCCAGCGGGAGCAGCAACTTCGCGCTGGCCAGGTCTTCCGATA
>DAOVNV010000077.1 GCA_030630015.1 Desulfuromonadales bacterium
CTTGTGGCACCATCTCGAAAGGTGCCGCCCGGGTAATCTGCTCGAGGGCTGTCAATGCCGGATCAAGGGTCCGCGCCTGGTCTTGGGCAAAATAAGCCTGGGTCAGGTGTACTCCCTCGCTACGTTTGCCGGTCCAGGGCTCCTCGACCCCGGCCAGCAAGCGCATCAGGGTCGATTTGCCGGCCCCGTTGGCACCGACCAGGGCAACCCGCTCACCGCGCTCGACGGCCAGGTTGACGTCGTTCAGAACCGTCTGTTCGCCGTAACCGTGTCTGACTTCTTCGAGTCCGATAACCAAGCGGCCGCTTTTCGGCGGTTTCGGGAAGGTAAAAACGATCCGTTTGCGTTCCGGCGGGAGTTCAATCCGCTCGATCTTTGCCAGTTGCTTGACCCGGCTCTGCACCAGGGCCGCTTTGTTGGCATTGTAGCGGAACTTGGAAATGAACGCTTCCATCCGGGCCACTTCTTCGTCCTGGCGGCGCTTCGATTCGCGCAGCGCGGAAATCCGCTCTTCACGGACGACCAGGTAATGCGAGTAGCTGCCCGGATAATCGGTCAAGACACAATTCCAGATGTCAGCAATCCTGGTCACCACCTGGTCGAGGAAGTAGCGGTCGTGGGAGACCATAACCACAGCATGCGGGTAGCCGGCCAGGTAGCCCTCCAGCCAATCCCGTGCCGGAAGATCGAGGTGATTGGTCGGCTCATCGAGCAGCAGCAGGGTCGGCTGGCGCAGCAGCAATTTTGCCAGGGCAATACGCATCTGCCAGCCGCCGGAGAAGTGTTCGCACGGTTTCTGCCACTCCTCTTCACGGAAGCCGAGGCCCTTGAGGACCCGGGCTACCTCGGTCTCCATAGCGTAGCCGCCGCGCTGCCGGAAGCATTCCTGCAGTTCGGAATAGCGGTCAAGGTCGGACTGGACTGTCTGCTCAGCAATCTTCTCCTCGAGCCGCTTCAGCTCCTTCTCCATAAACAGCAGATCGTCAAGGGCCGATTGAACCTCGTCGAACAGGCTGCGCCCCCGATGATCGAGCCCTTCCTGCGGCAGGTAGCCGATGGTTGCTCCCTTCGACAATTGCACTGTGCCGGCGTCCGCCTCCAGTTGGCCAGCAAACAGACGCAGCAGGGTCGTCTTCCCGGCACCATTGTCACCGCACAGCCCGACCCGGTCTCCCGGCCGCACATGCCAACTGATGCCGTGCAGAACATCCTGCCCGCCAAAGCTCTTGTAAACATCCTTAAGTTGCAGCATGGAGGGGTTATAGCACATTCCGGAACGGGTTGACTACAGTGCTGAGTTCTGAGCGATGAGTGCGAAGGGCCCCTTTTTTTTTACTTGGAGACTCCCCCCCCTTCCGCTAAAATGACTTTTCTAAATTTTCGTTCCACAGAAGCCTGTCCGGCTCAGTCATGATCACCGAAATAGACATTAAGCTGTTGATTTACCTTTAAGGGAGACGTGTAAATGGAGAAGAGTTCCTCTGCCAAACAGAGTAAACAGTTGATGAGCACCCTGCCGGGAGATGATGTCCGCCAGATCATGTGGCGCTTCAGCGACCGTTACGATCTGCAGATGGTGGTGCAGTCGACCCGTGAAGTCGCTCGCGGCGTGGTCGCCAACCTGGTGGCCAACGGTGCCCGCAACACACACGACTGGACCCCGGAGAAGGCCACCATCCTCACCGCCTTCGACGAAGCCGGGCTCACCCAGGTCTTTATGGACCCGGAAGACGGGGGCTTCATCGAAGGGCCCAAGAACCTCGCCCTGGGGCTGGTTGCCTTTGAACTCTCCTGGGTCGATGGCGGCGCCGCCACCTCTTCTCTGGCCAGTAACCTGGGCCTTTCGCCGATCCACGAAAAGGGCACCCCCGAACAGCGCAGTAAATATATGAAAATGGCGGTCCCGCCCCAACCGGGCGAGGATCGCCAGATCAAGCGTGGTGCTTTCGCCCTAACCGAGCCGCTGCCCTTTGTCGGCGTCGACACCGGAGTGGTCTCCGGCAAACTGCGCATCGATTCCTGGGAAGAGGGTCAGGAACCGCTTTTGCAGGTTGAGAAACGCGGTCGTTTCATCACCAATATGGGTTTCGCCGACTTCGTGACCGTAGCGGTCGATTCCGATGATGAGCGGATCAAAGGGAGCTGCATGGTCATTCTCGAAGAGGGTGATCCCGGCCTTTATGATCGCGGCACCCCCACCCAGAAAATGGTCCACCAGCTTTCCTCGACCCGTGATCCGGCTTTCAACCTGAAAATCTCCGCCGACCGCATCATTGGCGGTTATACTGTCAAGGACGGCGTCATTATTCCCAAATACAGCCACGCCGAGATCATCGATTCGGTGTTTCGACGCACCCGCGTGCCAGTCGGTATCATGAGTTCCGCCAAGCTGCTCTCGGCACCGGAACCGATCATCCGCTACCACCGCCAGCGCTTCCGCGGCGGCGCGACCACCTCTCCCGGTTCGCCGCGCTTCGATCTCGGCCTGCAGCAGAAAGATGATTGTCTGCAGCGACTGGTCGACGTCTGGGCCGCCGGCGAAGCCGGTGCCGCCCTCGGTTTCTACTCTGCCCGCATGTTCGATGATTTTGATGCAATCGAAAAAGAGAAGGATCAAATCTTCGCCGAGCAAGGGATCAAGGGGCGCGCTCAGTTGAAGGTGTTCCGCAAAGTACAGCAGGGCGCACTTGAGTATCTCACGATGAAAACCCGCCCCGCAGAGGAACAGGATACTGCACGCCTGCAGGAACTGGAGAACGACACTCTCACCCAGTTCCTGATTATGGATTCTTTGGCCAACGTTTTCTGCCCTGCCGGCAAACTCTGGAACACCGGTCACGGCGCCACCATCCTGCGCGAAGCCGTCAGCCTGATGGGCGGCTATGGCATTACCGAGGACTGCCCCGGCTTCCTCGGCCAGAAGTGGATGGACGCCCAGCTTGAAGCCACCTACGAAGGCCCCGAGGCGGTGCAGCGCCGGCAGCTGAGCATCACCATGACCAACGAACTGTTCCTGTTCCAGTTCCGCCAGTGGATCGGCGATCTGCGCAGGATTGCCAGCACCCACCCCGATTCGGGCGCCTGCACCCTGGCGAGCGCCATGAACCTGTGGCTGTGGACCCTGGAGTACCTACAGAAAACTGATGACGCCAATGGCAAGCCGCTGTTCCACAGCTCGCGTCACGGCGTGGTATTCCCCTTCGCCGACGCCCTCTGCTGGCTGCTCGCTTCACGTTGCCAGATCCTCGACATGCTCGAACTCGAGGCCAAGGGACCGGAGAACCCGGTTGTTGCTGAGGGTCTGGAAGGCTATGTGAATTTCTTCAGTGATCTCTGTCACGTTCAGGCGGCCCGCGCTGCCGGTGAAGTCGGGCGGATTTGTGCCGAACTAGCTTACGGCTATCATGGCCATCCCCACTGGGATGACGAGGACCGCGAGAACTGCTTCGAAGCAGAGAGCCTCGACGCCCTCGACAGCATCATGCCGGGAATCGGCAGCTATGGCCGCGGCTTGGGCGATACGATCGAAGCCGATGGCAGCCATAATGAGAAAGCCGGCCCTTGCGCCAAAAGCTGCCGATCCGGCTTTGTCAAACTGCGTGCCCGACTCGATGTCTGCATGACCGGCTCACGGCTTTCGAAAGACCGGGCTGCCGAGGCACTCACCCAGGTGATGATCCCCGAAGCCCTCGACTATCCGCGCTAACGGGGAAGATGTCATGAACATTGATCGCCAGATGATGGAAGTCGACATCGCCTGCGTCGGCTTCGGGCCGGCTACGGCCGGTTTTCTGCACACCTTGAGCCAGGCAATGACTGCTGAGGACGGCTCTGTCCTGCTTGAAAGCAAGGTCATGCCCGGCATGCCGTTGCAGGTGGTCTGCTACGAACGCGCTGACGACATCGGCTTCGGCGTCTCTGGAGTCGTCACCCGTGGCAAGGCGCTACGGGCGAGCCTTCCCGACCTCGACCCGGCACAGATACCTATGGCTGCTCCGGTCAGGGACGAGCAGGTTCTTTACCTTAAAGACCCGCTTGGGAAGAGCCGCCGCAGTTCTGGCGTTCGCATGCTCGATCGCCTGTTCGGACTGCTCGGCGTCAAAGACCATGCGGTCAAACTTCCCTACATTCCCCCATTCCTTTGCAAAAAAGACGGTCTGGTGCTCTCCATCGGCCAATTCTCCCAGTGGATCGGCAATCAGCTGATGGGCTCGGGGCTGGTGCAGGTGTGGCCGGGCATGCCGGTCTCCGAACCCTTGCTGGAAGAGGATCGGGTGGTTGGCGTCCGCCTGACCGACCAGGGAGTGGAGAGCGACGGAACTCCCGGACCCGGTTATATGCCGGGAATGGACATTCGAGCGGCCCTCACCGTGGTCGGTGACGGTCCGGTCGGTCCGGTCGGGCAGAAACTCGACGCTCATTTCGGCCTGCCTGCGGGCAACCACCAGGATGAGTGGGCCGGCGGCATGAAGGTGGTGGTGGAGCTGCCTGAAGATTGCACCCTGCAACCCGGCTTTGTGCTGCATACTCTCGGCTATCCCGAACCGGAGATCTTCGGTTTCCTCTACGTCTACCCCGACCGCGTCGCATCGCTCGGCATCTTTGTGCCCTCCTGGCTCGACAGCCCGGTCCGTTCCAGTTATCGCCTACTGCAGCACTGGATGCAACACCCGGCCATCTGGAAGCACCTCAAGGGCGGCACCCTGCGCTCCTGGGGGGCCAAGTCGCTGCAAGAATCCGGGCAACGCGGCGAACCGGTGTTGGCCGGCGACGGCTTCGCCCGCATCGGCGAGGGCTCGGGCAGCACCAACCTACTCACCGGCTCCGGACTCGACGAGGCCTGGGCGACCGGCGTACAGTTGGCCGAAGGGGTCATCGAGCTAGCCAAGGCCGGCGAACCTTTCAGCCGCACTAATCTGGAGCGGGCCTACCTCGGTCGCCGCCGCGACAGCTGGGTGGAAAAGGATGCCAGGATCGCCAAGTGTGCCCGCGATGGTTTTACGCGCGGCATGGTGCCCGGACTGCTCGGCATGGCGCTTTCCGGCATGAGCGGTGGGCGTTTTAATGTCGGCGGCGCATTCCGCCGCCCCTGGCAACGCATCCCCGCATTCAAGGATTATTTCAGTGGGCAGCTCTCCGCGCAGGAGATCGACACCATCGTCGAGGACTGCCGGCAACACGGCAAGCCGCCCTTCGAGCCGCTGATGGACAAACTCGGCTGGCCCCCGATTGAATACGATGGTCAATTGCTGATCTCTCACCAGGACGCCCTGCTGCTCGGCGGCAAGGTTCAAGCGGCTCATGGCTTTGCCGACCATGTCCGGTTTGTCGACCCGAGTGCATGTGATGACTGCGAGAGTCAGATCTGCGTGGCGATGTGCTCGGGCCAGGCGATCAGTGCATCTGAAGGGGGCGGTGTGCCGCAGTTTGACCGGGAGAAATGTATTCACTGTGGTATCTGCATGTGGAATTGCACCAGCGGTCGTGATGGCGACCCGCTACGCAGTAATGTTAGTTTTGATGCTGGTTCTGGGGGGTTGCATTCGGCTGAAAATTAACTACAACCATTTTCAAAAACTTATTTAACCATGAAGATAACAGTAGAGGAGTTGAACAAATGAGTGGAGGATTTCATATCGTAGTCTGCGGCAGCCTGGTCCCCGACCCGCTGCAGACTCTGGAACCAATGGAGGGTCCGACCGGACCAGCCCTGAAAAATGAGATGATGCTGCCGGCGGTGCTTGATCCCTGGGCGGGGCACGCCCTGTTCGAGGCGGCCCAGCTCGCCAAGAATGTACCGGACAGCAAGGTCTGGCTGGTCAGCCTCGGTCCTAAAGCCAAGCTGCAGCAGTTGATGATGTCAATCGCCCAGAAGGTTTCTTTCGAACTGGTCGCCATTGATGGCTCAGCAGGCGGCTTCACCGACCCCTTTGATGTCGCCGCAACCCTGGCCGACACCATCGACAAGATCGAAGGGCTGGACCGCACGCGGCTGTTGTTGTTCGGCGGTTGCGCTTCAGCTTCTCGCGATTCCGGAGTGACCATGCAGATGGTCGCTGAACGGCTCGACATCGTCGACCAGTTCCTGGCCGTCGACAAGCTCACCGTGAGCAGTGACGGTGCCCTGGAGGTCCTCGAACGTATCGAGGCCGGACAGTATCAGGTTTCCAGCTGCGCCGGCGCACCGGCAATGCTCGGCTGGGCCACCGGCAGTCTTCCCGAACCTCCCAACAATCCCCAGGTGGGCATGATGAACATGCGCACCGTTATGCCGGCCCTGCAGAAAGCCCAGGCGGCCGAGGTTGGTATTGGCGGCTTGAAATACGCCGCGGTCGAATTGCCCAAGCAACGCAGGGAGACCCGCGTGGTCAAAGACACGCCGGCAGAAGAGATCGCCCAGGAGATCGTCGACTGGCTTAAGGCTTAGGACCGCCAAGCGGTTCAGCGCATATTATAGATGGAGATTGAAATGGATAAGATTTTATTGCTCGCCCACACCCAGACTGACGGTTCGCTGCCGAAGGCCGCTTATGAATCGCTCAATGCGGCCCTGACTCTGGCCGCCGATCTAGGCGGTGCTGCAGTGACCGTTGGACTCATCGGCGCTGATGTCCAGGCCGCGGCTGACAGCATCGCCACATGCGGCGCCGCAAGCATCCTTGCTGTGAGCGGCGAAGATTTCGCCGCCTCGCGTTACTCCTCAGACACGGTCGCCGTGGAGACATTAGTCAAGGAAACCGCACCGACCCTGGTACTCGCCCCGACCAGTTCACGCTTTTCCCGCTGTCTGCCGGGTGCGGCCTATCGTTGCGACGGACGCATCGAGACCCACATCACCGGCATAGAGGTTGTCGATGGGGCGGTGCAGGTGCAGCGCTGGTACTACCGCCAACGCATGGTTGCCTCTCTCTCGCGAGTCCAACGCCCCTGGTTTCTGGTGATCGATTCAGGAGTCTTCGAGCCCTGGCAGGGTGCTGCCGGATCCGTTGATGTACAAACACTCGAGGTCGCCATTGGCGATGACTGCCAGCGCACCAAAGTGCTCGGCGTGCAAACCCCGGACAGCGACGCCCAGACGATCCGCCCCGATGCCAAGTTGCTGTTCGTTGCTGGGGCCGGCTGGACCAAGAAACAGACTGACGGCCAACTGCACATCAAGCAGGCCGAAGAACTGATCCTCGGCTTCATCAACAACAGCAAAGCGTCGCTCGGCAGCAGCAAGTCGCTGGTCGACCAGTCGAGCGAGGGTGGTGAAGTGATCAGTTTCATGAGCCACCTCAACCAGGTCGGCCAGACCGGCTCCACCCCGCGTCACCTAAAGGGGCTGGCCACCTGTTGCCATGGCGAGGAACCGCACACCGTCGGCTGGCGCTTTATCAGCGAGCGTCGCGCCATCAGCCTTGACCCCAACTGCGGATGGGCCCAGGGTAAAGCTGATGTCCTCTATGTGGCCGACGCTTTCGAGGTGATTGCCAAAATTAATGAGCTGCTCGCCGGCAGCTGAACTCGTCTACTTTTGTACACAAAACCCGGGATATTATCCCGGGTTTTTTTTCGTTCGCCCTTTCTTTAACTTTATCTCATCACTCATCTTGTCACGGCATAGCCTTTTGGCGAAGCCTGACGCCCAGAACTCAGAACTACAACTTCCCCAACAACCTGCTATAATCACAGGGTTACACTCCTCGCCTCCAGGAGAAGATCCCATGGCCCGTAAACTGTTCATTGCTGCAACCGGCCAGGACTGCGGTAAAACCACCACCAGCCTGTCCCTGCTGCACCTTGCCCGCAAAAAATACCGACGCATCGGTTTTATTAAGCCGGTCGGACCCAAACCGGCCCGCTTCCATGATCGCTGGATGGACAAGGATGCGGCCCTGGTCGCTAAAGTTTACGGTCTGGAAGATGACCTAGAGTGGATGTCGCCGGTGGTTCTTCAGCCAGGTGACACTCGCAAGCTTCTGGACGGCAAGGCTTCGGCGAAAGCCTACGAAGAACAGCTGCTGGCGGCTTGTGCAGAGATGGATAAGCGTTGCGACTTCCTGATCATCGAAGGTGCCGGTCACAGCGGGGTCGGTTCGGTTCTCGGCCTGAGCAATGCCCGAGTCGCCCATATGGTCGGTGCCCCGGTTCTCATGGTGACCGGAGGCGGGATTGGTCATGTCATCGACGATGTCAGTATGAACATGGCCCTCTACCAGAAGGAGGGAGCAGAGGTCCGGTTTGTCATGCCCAACAAGCTGATTGCGTCCAAGCGCGACAGGACCTTGCATTACCTGTCGCTGGCCTCCGAGCAATATGGCTTTGACGTTCACGGCGGGTTCAACTTCTCACCCATCCTGGCCGGCCCGACTTTTAAGCATGTAGCGAAGCTCCTCGGTCTGCCGATGCGTGCCAGCAAGGAGCAGGGGCTTAAGATTATCCACCATATCCAGCTTGGCGCAGCTTCCGCCGAAAGAGTGGTCAACATGCTTGACTACTCGACTCTGCTGGTCGTAACCAGCAGTCGTGACGAACTGCTTGTCATGATGGCAGCCCTCTACCACATCCCGGAGTATCATGAGCGTCTTGCCGGCATTATCATCGCAGGATTCAAGCCCGTTTCAAAGATCACTCAGACAATTCTCGACAACAGCAATCTGCCGTTCATGCGCGCCGAGCAGACCACGGCTGACGTATTTGACACTGTCACCAGGGATGTTTCTAAAATCACTGCAGAGGACACTGAAAAGATTACCCTTATCCAGTCGCTGGCAGAAGAGTACCTCGATTTCGACCGGATCGACGCAGGGCTTGGTTAGGAGTCTAGGTGAAGTGGTTAACTTGATACGTCCCCTTTTGCCGTTTGCTCAACTATTGAGCACATCACGCACTCCCGCAACTAAATCTAAGATTGGCGGCAGGATTACAATACCAACCAGCCGCATAGTTCACTGGGCAATTTGACGCCGGAAGAATTTGCAGAAACCATTCATACTTGGGACCGAAATATTAACTTGGAAGTGGCCCCATAACTAAGGGAAGGTCACTGCTGCCAGGCTTATTCCGCCGCCTGCCAACCGGCGCTGAGTGCCTTGATGTTGATCTCCTGTAGCTCCGGCTTCTTGAAGATCTCGCGCAGGAACTCCTCCAAGTTGGCCAGGTCGAACATGCCGGTCTTGCGGGCGATGAAGCCGAGGACCACCACGTTGGCGGCCTTGACGGTGCCCGCTTCGGCGGCCAGGCCGGTGGCCGGCAGGGCGAACACCTGCCCCTTAAGATCGGCCGGGACCTCGTCGATCAGTGAGCTGTTGTAGATGATTATCCCTTCTTCCGGCACCATCGGACCGAATTTCTCCAGCGACGGCCGGTTCAGGGCGACCAGCATGTTCGGGTGGTCGACCACCGGGGAGCCGATGGTGTTCTTGCTCACCACCACCGAACTGTTGGCGACACCGCCGCGCATCTCCGGGCCGTAGGAGGGGAGCCAGGTGACCTCCAGATGATGTTCCATCGACATCTGGGCCATCATCTGGCCGAGAGAGAGAACCCCCTGCCCGCCGAAACCGGCGAACTTGAAGTGCATCTCCGGAAACGGCAAGGTGATGCTCTTGTCACTCTCCGCTTCCTCCTCACCGAGGCCGAGCTGTTTGGCGACCTGATCGAACTCCACCTGTTTGAGCAGCCGTTCCAGTGGCTCGCGCTCGTCGGTCAGATCCTTGATGACGCCAAGCGGGTACTGCTTGCAAACCACATCGTCGATCCACTTGCAGGCTTCCTCGGGATCCTTCTTCCAGTTGGTCGGGCACTGGGCGAGCACCTCGATGAAGGAGTAGCCCTTCTTATCGCGCTGAATCTCCAGGCCGCGCTTGATCACCTTGGTCGCCTGGCGGATGTTGCGCGGGTTGTTGACACCGACCCTGGCAACCAGGGTTGGGGCTTCCAGCCCGGCCATCATCTCCGCCATGCACAGCGGGAAACCGTCGTTCTTGATGCTGCGCCCGTAGGGAGCGGTGGTGGCGGTCTGACCGATCAGGGTGGTCGGGGCCAAC
>DAOVNV010000214.1 GCA_030630015.1 Desulfuromonadales bacterium
AGAGCGGGTTTCGGTGGGTTTCAAATTCCGGGCTTTTGCGGCGCCGATCTGAATTTGCCTGATGGTAAAGGATGGACGCCATGAAAGATCTCATCGAATTTATCGCCAGAGCCTTGGTGGATAATCCCGAGGCAGTGAATGCCATTGAGGAAGAATCCGCCGATGGCACCATTCTTATCAAGCTGGCGGCGGCTCCCGAAGATATGGGTCGTATCATCGGTAAGCAGGGGCGCACGGCAAAAGCTATGCGCACCCTGTTGAACGCCAAGGCAACCCGGGAAAATCGACGGGCCAACCTGCAGATTCTCGAATAATGAAACCCTCTGCGGATGAATTGATGGAAGTCGGTGTCGTTGTCGGCACTCATGGCATCCGTGGTGGTTTGAAGATTCGCCCGATGCCCACAGGTGAATTGGCTCTCACAGCTGCACGCGACGTCCTGTTGCGTGATCCTACCGGACAGCTCACCCTTTATTGTATACAGCACTGCACCTCCCACAAGCAGTTTGTAATCATCTGCCTCGAAGGTCTGCATGATGTTGATGAGGCCAGAACTCTGGTTGGGCAGACCCTCCTGATGCGCCGAGAGGACCTCCCCGGACGAACTGAAGACCAGTACTACTGGTGTGACCTTGAGGGTTTGACGGTCGTCGATCAGCGCCGTGGCGTGATCGGCAAAGTAGAGGAGATGTTTACCACCCCGGCCCATGAAATCCTGGTTGTCCGCAGTGCGGACGGCGAAGTTCTGATTCCCGCCATTCCCCCTTTTATCTGTCAGGTTGATCCCGAAGCGGGTGAAATTCAGGTTGATCTGCCCGACGGTCTGGTCCCTTTCCTTGATGAAATTTGATGTCCTGACACTGTTCCCGGCGATGCTGGACAGCCCGATGAGGGAGAGCATCATCGGCAAGGCGATCAACAGGGAGCTGCTCCATGTCAATGTCCATAACCTGCGCGACTGGGCGGAAGGTCGCCACCAGGTCACCGATGACACTCCTTACGGCGGCGGCGACGGCATGGTGATGAAAGTCGAGCCGGTGGCTCGTGCCCTGGCTGAGCTGCGGGTCCAATCCCCCCGAACCCGGGTTTTGCTGATGTCGCCGCAGGGCAGGGTCTTTCGCCAGGCGGATGCTGAGCGGCTCTGTGGCGAAGAGGCGCTGACTTTTGTCTGCGGACGCTACGAGGGTTTCGATGAGCGGGTCCGCGGGCTGGTTGACGAGGAACTTTCGCTGGGTGATTTCGTCTTGACCGGCGGCGAACTGGCCGCCATGACCATGATTGATGCGATTGCCCGCCTGGTGCCGGGCGTGCTCGGCAGTTCGGGCAGCGCCCTGACCGACAGCCACAGTGACGGCCTGCTCGAATATCCACAATACACCCGGCCGGCAGATTTTGAGGGACAGCGGGTTCCCGAGATTCTGCTCTCGGGCAATCATCAGCTGATTGCCGACTGGCGCCGCCGGGAACAACTGCGGCGCACCCTGGAACGTCGTCCTGACCTCTTGGCAAACGCACCATTGAGTGAAGAGGATCGACGCATCCTGCAGGAACTGCGTACTTCTCTGCAGGACAAGGCCGAGTGATGTTCTGCCCCATGGCCATTGCCCTGGTTCATCATCCCGTTCTCGACCGTCGCGGCGATATTGTCAAGTCGGCGGTGACCAACCTTGATATCCATGATATCGCCCGCCTTGCAACCACCTACGGTATCGCCCGCTACTACCTGGTGACGCCCGCCAGGGAGCAACAGCAACTCATCGAACGGATTGTCGGCCATTGGCGCGAGGGCTTTGGCGCTGACTACAACAAGGATCGTTGCCAAGCCTTGGACCTGATCGAAACCGTTAACAGTCTGGACGAAGCAGTGGCAGACTGGCGCGAGCTTGCCGGCCCCGATGGCCTGCCTGTCCTCACCGGAGCCCGCCACAGGGAAGGGCTCGGCTATCGAGCAGCGCGGACGCTGGCCAGGCAACGCCCCTTGTTGCTGGTGTTCGGGACCGGTCATGGCCTGGCTCCGGAACTTTATGCCAACGGCTGGCCTGAACTGGCACCGGTTCGAGGTGGAGGCTACAATCATCTTTCGGTGCGCACTGCGGCGGCAATCATTCTCGACCGCCTGGTGGGTGAGCAGGGCAGGGTCATGCCCTCTGCTGGAGATTGAAAAGGAGTTCGTATGCAGTCAGTTACGAAGCAGATCACTATCGAAGAACTGGTTGAACAAATTCCGGAATCTGTCAGTTACCTGTTCAAAAAGGGGATTCGCTGCATCAGATGCGGAGAGTCAATTTGGGGAACCCTGGAGCAAGCCGCAAAGGAAAAGGGGTTCTCTGATGCCGAGATCGACGTATTCGTTGAAGAATTGAACGGACTTTGTTCCCCGCCCTCTTGACAACAGCTGTCGTCAGGCGGTTAGAATGAAGAGCATTTCAAATCTATTTGCATTGAAGAGGAGCGATCAAAATGACTCAGCAAAGAACCGGTGTTACGAAATTCAAAGATAATCCCGTTACCTTGCTTGGCCCCGATGTGGGGGTAGGCGCTCAGGCCCCCGAATTCCGGGTGGTCGACAACGGCCTGCAGCCGGTGACCCTGGCCGATTCGGCTGGCAAGATTCGGTTGATTGCCGTGGTTCCTTCTCTTGATACCCCGGTATGCGATGCCATGACCCGCACCTTTAACCAGGATGCTGCTCTGCTGCCTGATAACGTGGTCGTCTACACCATCAGCCTGGACCTGCCTTTCGCCCAGAAGCGCTGGTGCGGCAATGCCGGTATCGAAAAGGTACAGACTCTGTCCGATTACCAGGATCGTTCCTTTGGACTGAATTACGGTCTGCTGATCGATGAGTTGAAGCTTCTGGCCCGGGCGGTGTTTGTCATTGACGCTGATGGCAAAATCACCTATCGGGAGATTGTGCACGAAGTGACGGCCGAACCTGATTACAATGCTGCCATGGAGGCCGTTAAACAGCTCGTCTGAGCGTTGTGAATTAGGGCTGAAAAAACTAACTTTTTACCTTGACTCATCGCCTGGATATGCGGTAAATATCCTGTTCGCTTATTTGATCAGTCGAGGAGGAGTATAATGAATACTGTCAATTACATTGGCATGGAACATATGAGGAAGGACATCCCTGCTTTCAAGGCAGGGGATACCCTTCGTGTACACGTCAAGATCACCGAGGGTGACAAGCAGCGTATCCAGATGTTTCAGGGTGTCTGCATCAAGCGCCACAACGACGGCGTTGGCTCCACATTCACCGTACGCAAGGTTTCTAACGGTGTCGGTGTCGAGCGTGTCTTCCCTCTGCATGGTCCGACGGTCAACAAGATCGAAGTCGTCATGGTTGGGCGTGTCCGCCGTGCCAAGCTTTACTATCTGCGTAAACTGCAGGGCAAGGCAGCCCGTATCCGCGAGAAGCGTACCTACTGATTACGAAAAGCCCCGGTTCTGCCGGGGCTTTTTGGTTTTTCTGTTTCGTTGTCGTAACCTTCGGGGGTTTTCTTGGACACGGAACTTTTTCCGGAACTTTCTTACTCCTCCCTGTATTTTGAGCACCAGGCCCGTCGGTAGGGTTGGCCGGGCCGGTTGTTTCTGTCGCAGTTATCCTCCCTGACGATTTTGACCTCCCTGGCCTGACAGATTCTCACTCCAGATGAAATGGCCCATCTGTAACAATTTTAATCCGCCGCATTTTGGAGCATCTCGATTTGTGGCAGCAACGTATTCCAAAGGGCCTGCCGCCACCTGCAGAAACAATTCCTGAAACAATTATCTGTGAAGAATTTGACGATGGCTGGGGTCGCTACGACGATCCGGACGTC
>DAOVNV010000059.1 GCA_030630015.1 Desulfuromonadales bacterium
CATGTCGGGCATCACCAAGTGATCTCCGGCATCAACAAACATGTCTGCAACGATCGACAGACCGTGCGTCAGCGCGTTGGTCACGACCGGGTTGCTGAAGTGCTTGCCCTGCAGGCTCGGGTTCTCCCGCAGCATTTTTTCGCGCCAGAGCGAGCGCAGTTCAGGCTTGCCCGCCGGAGGTGCATAAGGAAAAATGTCCTTCGGGTCGAATTCGCTCAGTTTGTCCTGGATGCACTGCAGAAACATCGGGCCGTTGCCCTCGGTGGCGATACCGATCGTGGCGTTGAAACGATGGGCCTTTTCCTTGGCTTCAGCTGACTGAGTCAGAATCCCCTTGGGGAAAAACAGGTTCTTTCCCAGATCGGAAAGCATATCGAGCACAAATTCGTTGTGTTGAGATATCTGATTGTTGAGTTCTTGGGCCAGCGGATTCATGGGATTTCCCTCCCGGCAGTCAGTTTGTGGTATCGGGCCTGAACATACGGGTCCAGGCAGGTGAAAAGGCAAGATATTTATGCAGGATAGCAGAAGACTTGTCAATGGCAAACTGCACCGGAACACCCCTGCCAGTATTGGGGCATTGAAGCTGCTGCATTACTTGTTTTACCCGGATAGAATGAGGACGGGAGGTGGTTTTTTAATGAACCACGCGACTGGCAACGGAAAGGACCTCGAAGGGGACCTGAATACCGAGAATCTTGGCCGCCTTCAGATTGACAACCAGGCCAACATTGCGGGGGCGTTCAGGCGGCAGTTCATGCAATGGGCAACCCTGGATCAAACGATTCACATATTCTGCAAGTTTTTCCCCTTGTTCTGCCGGGTCCGTCTCAAGAACCATAAAGGCGCCCTGTTCTGCCAGTCCGGAAACCCGGGAAATGACGGGGACGCCCTGCTTGGTTGCCAGATCAACTATCAGGGAGAACTCCTCGAGCAGGCGGAGGCTGTCGGCGCAATAGATGCCACCTGTCCCATTCGGCACTTTGTCGAACAGTTCTGAAACAGTTAACGAGCCTTCCTTGGCCAACGGAAAAACCTGCAGGCCTTTATTGGCTGCAATTCTCTGCAATGAATCCACCTGATTTTCCGCAGCCATGTCCCCCGAATGGTACAGGGCAGCAAGTTGCGTCGCGCCAGTTGCGGCAGTGAAGTGCTTGAGAAGTGTCTGGATTGGGCCGTCACCGCGAATCCCGGTCACATTCCGACCGGGGGTGAATTGATCGGGGATGAATCCCTGAACCAGCGGATCGTAGACATCGGCATAAATCACCGGCGTAACGAATGATTCTGACAGGGCCGCATGAGTGGCAAGGGCGCCGTAAGTAACGATCAGGTCCGCACCGATAGCAACCGCTTTACGGGCGCTGTTGCGTAGCGAAAGGAGGTCTTCATTGGGCGTCTGGAGGTAAACCTTATGGGTGTCTGAGTCCGCCAGAAGACTGATAAAAACCTCGTGCACTGAGTTATAGCGCGGCAAATCCTTTGTCAGGATGACGGCGATCAGGTGCTCCTCGGCACGAACCTGCTGCGGAAGCAGGATAACATTCACCACAAGCAATATTATCAGCAGGTAAAAACGCATTCCGCTTAACCACACTCTCCCCTGCGGCAGGTTTTCATCAGCACAGCAGTCCTGATCAGAGACGTTCAATCACAAGTCCTCAAACTCATCTTAAACATGCAAAAAACGTGTAAATCCAGAAAGGGTTACAATTCCAGACAGGTGAGAATGGTCTTTCACGGTGGTTTGCCGGTATTTCAGGAGATGCTTGTTAAGTCCGACAGCCTCCTAGAACAAGGTCCCCAAAACAACGCCAAGGGCAGAGACTGGTCCAGTATCACTCATCCCGTCAACGGTTTTTTCAACTTTATGGAGAGTTGTTACAGCATCCCGGTACAGAGTGTCCTCGTTGACCAGACGTCCGAGCGTCCCCTTCCCGTCATCAATCTTTGCAGCAATGCTATTGATGCGTGCAACCCCCTCACGGATATCTTCATAAAGAGCATCGTCGTTGACAAGTTTACCGAAGGAACCCTGGCCCGCATTCACTTTTTCGGTGATTTCGCGGAGTCCTGTCAGTGTAATGGTGGCTTCTTCATAAAGGCGATCATCAACCAGAAGCTTACCAAGAGTCCCCTTCCCTTCATTGAGCTGCTCCGTAACAGACTGTAAATTGGCCATGGTCAGGCTGAGATTGTCATAGAGTTCGGAGTCGGCCATTAATTTCCCAAGCGTGCCTTCGCCCTGCTCAATGCGGAGCAGGATCTTGTTGACCCTTGCAGACATGGTGACCACCTCATCGTACAATTCAGGGTTGTTGATCAGACGTCCCAGGGTTCCTTCGCCTTCATCGATCTTGGCCATGACCCGGTCCAGCCTTGAAATGGCGTTGGTCAGCGGCTCACGGTTTTCGTCGAGCATGTCTCCGAGCGGTTGCAGAACACGTTGCTGGTTGCGATCGAGACCTGAAATAAGCTCGTCGAGATTCGTGGCCTCGTGGGTTGTCACCACACTACCGGGAGGTAGAATCTCACTATCCGGCGTACCAAAGTCAAGACCGAGGAAAACCCCTCCAAGCAGGTTAGTTTGCCTGATTTTTGCAATACTGTCGCGCCTGATAACCACCGATCCATCGATATAGAAATCAACCCTGACCTTACCGTCTTCGATGCTGATGCTCTGGATCTTGCCGACCTCGACGCCGGCAACACGCACCGGGTCACCGTCTTTCAGCCCGACTGACGATTCAAAGAGAGCGACGTAATCGTAATGTGTTTCAAAAGGCTTCCAGTCTTCAACCAACTCGATCATGACTCCCAGCATGATCAGAGCAAACAGAAAAAACAGGCCGACCTTCTGTTCGGTAGAGATTGCCATATTAATCGTCCTCCCCCTTGATCCCCTTCGTCGTTGTATAGATAAAGTTTCTGACAAGCGGATTCTGACTCTTCTTGATACTCGCAGGAGTACCAATCTCGATAATCCTGCCATCATGGATCATGGCAACCCGGTCGGACAGGTAAAGGGCAAAATTCAGGTCATGACTGACAATAATCGTGGTCAGATTGACTTTTTCCTTCAGACTCATGATGACCCGTGCCAGTTCATCCGAAGTGACCGGATCCAACTCTGCCGTCGGCTCGTCGTAGAGGATCAGGTCAGGGTTCATCGCCAGCGAGCGTGCAATGGCCACGCGCTTTTTCATGCCACCAGACAATTCTTCTGTCCTTAATTCCTCCTTGCCCTCCAGACCCACCAATTGAAGTTTCTCGCGGATAATCCTTTGGATGCGCCGCTCGTTGCACACCCGTTTTTCCCTGAGCCAGAGACCTACGTTCTCCCCCACGGTCAGTGAATTGAAAAGCGCTGATGATTGAAAGACCATGCTGTAGCGGTAATTGCGCGCTGTCTCACCGAGTTGAGGTTCATGGATATTCTGACCGTCAATCAGAACCGAACCGGAGTCCGGAATCAAGAGTTTGACGATATGCTTCAGCAACAGACTCTTGCCGGTACCAGAAGGGCCAATGATGGAAAAGATCTCACCGGGCTGGATTTCCAGTGTGATATCCTTGAGAACATGATTGTCGTCAAACGACTTGTTGAGCTTATCGATCGTGATCAGTACTCCGTGTGATTCCTCATAGCGGGTAACCTGGTTTTCACCATCGAAGAGGGATCCGCTGAATCCATGCGCCAGTTTCCCCAGGAAACCGCCAAATGGCATCAGGCCGCTCAGCACCGCCAGAAGATCGTTGGATTTTTTTCCGTTATCTGCCATTTATCAACCCTACATCATGAACCGGGTCAGGAAATAATTGGCGATCATAATCAACAGGAAGGATACGACCACCGACTTTGTGGTGGAAATTCCAATCCCGCGGGCGCCGCCGGTCGTTTTGAAACCGATATAGCAGCCGACATGGGCGATGATGCCACCAAAGACCGTGGCCTTGAGAAGACCCTTGAGAATATCCATGTAAACCAGGGATCTCATCAGGTTGTCGTAGTAAACGCTGAGAGGCACGTTGATCATCGGGTTCACTTCAGCGACGATACCTCCCCCGAAGATACCCACCACCATGGAAAAAACCACCAGCGCGGGAACGGCAAACAGGCAGGCGATCAGGCGGGGCATGGCCAGGTAACGAACCGGACTGATTTCCAGGGTTTTTAGAGCGTCAATTTCTTCGTAGACTTGCATCGCGCCCATCTCCGCAGCCATGGCCGAGCCAATTCTGCCGGCGACCAGCAGACTTGTCATGACCGGACCGAGTTCCTTGACCATAGAAAGACCGACAATTGCGCCAATCGCCTCCTGGGTTCCGTACTGGCTGAGTGCTGAGCCGGTCTGCAAGGCGAGCACCATGCCCACAAAGAGCGCCATAAGCATGGCGATCGGCAGAGTGCCGACGCCGATTTGATGCATCTGCCTGAAAATGCTGTTCAGGTTGCGGGGAGCTTCCTTGAAATAGTAGGTCGTCTCGATCAACAGGGCCAGCATTTCGCCGGTACTCTGCGACAGAGCAAGAGCTTTCTGACCAGCATAAGTGAGCAGGCGCATACTATTCACATTGCGTTGGAAGGGGCAGCATCATGACCCCAACTCAGTCCCCAGGGAAGAAAAAACAACTTGAGTAATTTTCCGTCTTGACCTGAATGGTAATGAAGCAGGCCCTTTACAAATCTGAAATCTTTTTCCTCGTTGACATCACTTCGGTATTCCAGAAGAGGAAACAGCTCCCAGGCCATTGCCTGACCGCGCTTCTCCTGCCAATAAAGGTTCCAGAGCAGGCTGACCACCCGGTTGCCGTCCTGATCCCACTTCTGCTGGTAAAAGCGCCACAGGGGAGCCCAGGAACGTTCGATCCCCCTGTTTTCTGGAAAAAACGGCTCCAGCAGAGAAAAAATATGCAAGTGGCTGACCCCGCGTTGACGGGTATAACTGAACAGCGGCCAAAGGGCGACACGCCTCTTTTCTTGCCCGGTTTCGTACTTATGTTCCCTTAAGTCAGAATAGAGAAAGAAAAGGACCCTGTGACGGCGACGCTCGAACTTTTCTGTACGGGTATCCTCAATTTTGTATATCGGCCAAAAATACCACCTTTTGCGATTAGCCTCCACAGTTTCATCAGCATAGAACGGCAAGAGCCTGAAGCCATGGCGCGTTTCACCACGTGTCATACGGATCAATGGCCAGGGGAAATTATATTCCGTGTAGTCTCGGACCATATCCTGTTTTTTTGAAAAAAACGGCCAGAGGACGGATAGATAGCTGCTCTCAGAAGAATCAACGCTCAGATAAAATGGCAATACTGCCCTTTTGTGAACCGCATTGCCACTATCCAGACCAGTGTCCTCGGAGAAGAAGATGGGCCATAGAAAGAATTTTTTCCTGTAATGACCCGCCTTTGCACTTTGTCCATAAATCGGCCAAATCTTATAACCGCTTTCATCCTCGCCGCTGATCCGTGCGAAGAAAGGCCAAAAAAAGTTATCAATCCGGCGCTCCCCCTTCTGCGTTCTCCCGTACAGGGGAAACAGGGTAAAGCTGATCTCGTCACGACCGAACCAGTCCTTGATTTTTCCGCCGAAAGGGAAGAAAGCGAAGTACCCGTCCTGATCCTGGTCAGAGCCATAAAACAGGAAGGGGAAAAGATAAAATTTATTGGAACTTCCGGATTCCCTGACGCCAAAATCATAGGACATCAGGTGCAGAACATCAAACCGGGTCGAGTCCGGGCTCATCTTGCTCGATAGCAACGGATAGAGGACTTCCGTTTGCGAAGAGCCGGCATCATCGACCGCCCTGTAAAAAAATGGTCGGAGCGTGTATTCAGTTTCGGACCCCTTTATCTCGTATTTGAACAAAGGACCCAGCGAGTGAACGCTCTGGTAATCAACGGATGGGGCCGAACGGTAGTCAAGCAGCGGCCAAAGAGTAAAAATAGTGGAATCAACGGCAAACGCCGGATACGGCGCAACGAGAGAGCCCAGCAGAAAGCAGAAAAGAAGGAACCCTCTGTGCATGCGTCAAACCGAAGTTTAGATTGAAATCAATAAATACGACCAATCCGGCATCGTAGCATGACACCTTGCTGGAAACAACTGATCGGATGGGTTTCGCCTGGCAGGTTAAACAGGTTCAACCGTCTGAAGAATCCAGGTCAAGGTCACGTTTTCGCGCACGCAGGCGGGACACCCAAAGCATAATCCCGTGGATCACACCCAGAATCAGGATAATAAACAGGACGTCTCCAAAACCGACATTACTCATCATGCGACGCTCCATCGTTGATGGTATCGAGTGCTTCACGGGAGAGTTTGTGCTGCGGGTCGAGTTCAAGGGAACGTTCCAGAGACTGTGCAGCGACGGCTGACAATCCATTTTTCATGCGGCACATGCCCAGCAGGTAAAAATAATCTGCAGACGGCAGATCCGATGAAAAACGGCCATCCTCCTCGACACGATCCAGAATAGCAAGGGACAGCTGGAAACTTTCAGCGGCATAAAGCTCCATAGCTTTGTGTACAGACTCAAGATCGTCTATCAGGTTATTCTCCAGCCAGGGTCGGCCGACAAAATTTTGCTTCCGGGACGTGATCCTGCCTTTGAAGCCCTGATCCTCGGTATTGTCCAGAGCCCGCTGCCACTTGTTGTCAGCCCCGGGGAAATCACCAAACATGATGTCGATTTCGGCGAGCAGATTCAATGCAAACGGGTCCTCGAGAGACATTTTGAGGATTTCCTGGCCATAACGCATGGCCGCCAACAGATGGCGTCGAGCATCTCCCAGCTCTGTGTAGTCAAAAGCCAAATCGTAAAAACCGCTGCATAGCTGCAGCAGCAGACCTTTGTTGGACGAGTCGACCAGTGCAAGGATTTTCAGGCCGGTCAGCTTGCGTTTCACATATGCCGTATCCACATCCTTAGCGTCCAGCAAAACGGCCTGTGAGGCCAGGTCGGTCAAAAAGTGCGGGAAAGCATCCTGCAGTAACTCTGCAAATATTTTATTATTCGGGCAATCGGGAAACTGGCGCAGGTAGTCGTAAACTCCCTGGCCAATGGCCGTATCAGCAGGGTTGCCACCCTCGAAATCCGCCACGTTGATTGGCAGCAGCACCTGAGGCAGAGGGAGCTTTGCTTGGTCGACACCGACCATAAGTTGATGGCCTTCACCAGACTGCCAGAAAGTGAAGCGCTCAGGGTTGAGGGTCGGGGGGATGGCCGAGGATCTATTCTGATTCATACTGAAAAACTCTCCAATGAGTGGGATATGATGATAATCAGGAATTTTACACAGGAGACAGGGGTGAGGTCAACAGAACAGCGAAAAGTGCCCAACTATCTTCTGGCAGGTGGCAAAAAAAATGCGGAGTCATAAAGACTCCGCAGCCACCTTCCTCAGAAGGTGATAAATGGTACGCTCAAGGGGATTCGAACCCCTGTCGTCGGCGTGAAAGGCCGGAATTGCAATATTATTCACCCCAGCTCTCAGATGCCTGTTCACATCACTTTAGGCAATTGACAACCCGTTTAACTTTAGTAATGTTCAATAAGAATTAGCCAACCTTGATATCCCTCGCCGCAACTCCATGATCCCGGAAGGTGAGTGTCATGATACAGGATGGACATTTTAAACGCTCAAGGGGTTTCATTCTAGTTGGACCAGTATGATTGTCGGCCTTTCACTGGCAGGGAGGTACAGAAATGAGAAACAGACTCAAGGAAGAAATCGTAATTTCTGGTGTCGGTTGTAGCCGTTTCGGTGATTTGCTTGAAACACCAGGACTCAAGGGCCTCAGTCTTCAGGAGGTGACTGCGAATGCCGTGCGCGAAGCATTGGATGACGCTGGGCTGTCCGGACAAGACCTGGATGCAGTTTATGTTGGCAACGCGATGGTACACAGTTCCCAGTTGCCTGGCACCTATTCCCAGCTGTCGAAATGGATTGGCGCCGAACTGAAGTCGGGGGTTCATTTTGATGCACAGTGTTCGACCACCAACGTCGGTGCTGCTTTGGCGGCTATGTCCATAGCTTCGGGGGTTTATGATACGGTGCTTGTGGTGGGGTTCGAAACGACCCGAACCAAGGTAAAGGGCTTCAGCCCGTATGAACGTGAGGCGCTACAGCACAAGGAAACCTGGTTATGGACCGACATGGCAGTGAACCAGGCATATGGCGTCCCACAGGGTTATGACATTTTTTCGACATACAACGGTTTGGTCGCGTTAGGTTATTGCCGGAAGTACGGCCTTTCCATTGAGGATTATGACAAAGGGATGTTCGAGCTGTGCCGGACCAGACGTTTGCACGGTTCTATGAATCCCAAGGCAAACATCCAACAGACGATGGAGGACAAGGCTTCGGAACTTGGTTTTTCCAGCTCTTATGAAATGTGGCAGTCGGACGAAGTCAATCCTTTTGTTGCCTGGCCGTCACGCTTGATGAGTCTTGTGACGATAGCAGACGGTGCATCAGCGATGGTGCTGACACGAGCGGACATCGCACGCGCCAATAAATCTCAGCCAGTACAGTTGAAAGGTTTTGGTATCAGCTACCGTGACCTGCCGTGGTATGACGAGGATCCGACCTTGTGGGATTTCGACCGGCGTTCCGCAACGCAGGCAATGGAAATGGCCGACATCAAAGCGACCGATATCAATTATCTGCATACTCATGACTGCTCGCATATTTCTGGTATCTGCACGGCTGAGATGATCGGTTATCTGCCGTCTGGCAAAGGTCTTGCGGCCGCACGTGACGGTGAATTGCGCTACGATGGCAAGCGACCGATGTCCACTCATGGTGGTCGTCATGCCTTCGGTCATGCATGGGCCGCCAGTGCGGGTTCAGATACTTATGAGGCCGTACTGCAGATGCGAGGGATGGCCGGCAAACGGCAGATACCTAAAAGACCGGAGATTTCAGTCATCCACACCCATGGCTATGCCATGATCGGCACGACCATCGTTCTCGGAGGAGTATGAAATGGACACGACCGTGACAAGTACTTCGCAATCGGCAATTGAGCTCTATTATAAAGGACTTGAGGAAGGCAAGCTGAAAGCTCGACGCTGCAAGGATTGCGGCGAGCACACATTCCCTCCGACTGGCTGCTGCGCTCATTGTGGTGGTTGGTCGCTCGACTGGGTAGACCTTTCGGGAAAAGGAACACTGCTCTTTGCGACTCATAATATCTCACCGGCCTGCCATCCCCGCTTCGAACCAATTGCACCATACGTCTACGGGCACATCTGTCTTGATGAGGGTATTATCGTGCAGGCCATCGTCCAGGGAGTGAAAGCAACACCAGAAGACCTCAATCAACTGTTCCAGCGCGGCCAAACGCCGGTCGAGGCTGACATCCTGAGAATGGACGATTTGCCAGTACTGGCTTTCCGAATCATTCGATAAAGCAAAACAGACCCGGCCTGCCCGCAATTGTAAAAATCCGGTCGAACAAAGGTCTGTTAAGCCGGTCTCACTGTCAAGGCCTGAGCCTTTCTGGCAAAACCAGGTGGGTGTCCCGGGGACACCTAACGTGGTGTCTCTGGTTGAGTAAGGGGCAGGGGTTACCTGCCCCTTTGGAATTCGCGCGGTTCCTGCCTTTGAACCCTCTCAGCCGACAAGTCTCTATCAACAACCGTCAACATCGAGCCTACCCACACTTCAGCTTTGGTACTAATGACATTGCGGATATTCTTGAATAGGCTTAGGGCCTGACCGTTCTGGAGACCAATTCCTCTTAACCCCAAGTTCTTTCAATGACATCTCAAGCATATGAAGCTGATCCATATCTTCGGCTAAGATGACTACAGCAAAGTTTCCGGTACGTGATAAGTCTTCGCAGTTGAAAGGAAAAACGGAATTCAATTTACCGCCGTCGTAAATGACGGAATCGATCCGTTTGCTCAATTCGATAAAGGTGCAGGGTGCTGTCTTGATTTTGATAAACTTCCAGAGGGGAACAGTCCCCAGCAACTCTTCAATGTTATGAACGATGAGGTTCACGTAGGAAGAGCCATTGAAACGGGCATTATTCTCAACCGGGAAGATCCCCTCATCGGCGGTAATATAATCGAAACCGGTCACCCCGCGATATCCTGATTCGGCCATCTCGGTTACGATTTTCAGCGATGTCTGCTTGACAGCATCAAAAACTTGCGGTGAAGGACCATTCCCCTTCAAACTACCAATATGCACCATCCCCTGTTCGCAGACCTGCTCAATCATGCCGATATGGGTGATCCTTCCATCCCGGCCGACAACCCATTGGTCATTCGGGGTGGAGGTGACATTCAAGAACGGTTCAATGAGAATGACCCTTTCACCGCTTAAGGCAATGGTCTGGTACAGTTCGGCAAGGTCATCCCCTTTAGTCTTGTACAATGACATGCCAGCCTCACCCAGAGTGCCACGGATGATGACGGTGTCGTAGGTTGAGCGGTAGCGTTCGACAAGAATCGCCATCTGCTGGAAATTGTTGCTATTTTCTGGCTGCATTGCAAAGGAAACGCCATCTACAACCGGCACCTTCAGTTTCTGACACAACGCCTTAAAGATCGCCTTGTCGTTATGTTTCAGTGTATCGGCTTCCGTAGCGCCGAAAAGATCAGCACCAAGGGCTTTGGCCGCTACGGCTTCCATTTGCATCGAAAACCAGGGGACGTAGACAGGTTTTCTACCTATTTCGCTGATCATCTTTTTAACCGGTTCCGGATTTGCCACAATCAGTTCTGAGAGTGTCTCGCCACCAGGCGGCATATTATATGCGACGACATGATCAGATCCCAATCTATGGGAGCGCAGCCAGCGGTGATAGTCCTGATCCAGCTCGCCACGTAAAACCACCAGATCATCGGCATGTGCTGATGCAAGGGCGCGGTCACATTTTGAAGTGACTGTGGCATCACGACGTGGAAACTGAGAAAAGTTGTCGGCGGCATAAACGACCAGCTCGTCTTTGTTGTCTGAAATAGTGGTTCTTATGGGGTGAAGGTCTGTCACTTAGGGCTCCGGTGGGGAATAGAATGATATTAGGGAAACGTTGCGGCTTGTGACTGGCTAACCTGCGGGACAGAGCAATTTCCAGCCATAGACCAGAGTCAGCACCAGCGTGTAAGCGGTGATGGCGTAATACCAGCGTCCGGCAAATTTAGGGGTCTTGATCGGGGCGACGTTGAGGACAGCTAGAGCCATCATTAGAGCGTAGAGAGCAGAGCCGAAAACCGCAGGACTGACCAGGCCATCAAAGAGGAACAAAAAGGTCAGGATAATAACATTGTTATCGAGCGCCAACCCCCAGTAGGTTGATTTGTCCACTAAGCCGAAGACATTAAAATAGCTTAGCCGGATAACGCCAATTGCGACAATGACAAAGGCCCCCGGGATGTACCAGGGACTGAAATTGCCATAGCTCAACAGAATAACAGCGGGGCAGACACCGAAACTGACAATATCGATCAGCGAATCGAGCTGGCCGCCAAACTCCCCCTGCTCTTTGGTTCGACCTTTCATCCGACGGGCGATAATGCCATCGCTCCAGTCAAAAAAGACCGCCCAGA
>DAOVNV010000253.1 GCA_030630015.1 Desulfuromonadales bacterium
ACATTTTCGCTGCGGACATAGCAGCTGAACGGCGCGACAATGCGGGTCCTCTTCAGAGCAAGCTCAGCCTGCTCGACAGCCGCCCTGGCCGCTGCTCGCTGGGCCTCGGCACTCTTCATCTGGGGCTCGAATACCACCAGGGGATTCGGCTCCTGCTTGTCTGGCAACTCAAGCCGCTGCCACTCGAGACGGGCGATCTCCGCCTGGCCTGCAATTTTGGCCAGTTCCAGTTCGGCCAGAGCCAGGTTGGCTCTGGCACGTTCGAGGGCAAGCTGGTAATCGATGTCCTCGATGGCAAACAGCAGGTCGCCTTCTCGGAAGAAGCCCCCGACAACCATCGTCGGTGAAATTTCAACGATCTGCCCACTGACCTGGGGGGTGATCCCAACCTCCCGGCGCGGCTGCACGGTTCCCGTTCCGGAGACGTGAATTTCACGTTGGCCGGTTGCGACCTGCATCACCTTGACCAGGGGACCCAGGACTTCCCGTTCCTCCTGCTGAGGCATTTTGCGTGACTTGACCATGCCGAGGGTAATCACCGCAGCGACCACCAGGATCAGGAATGGCAGTAAAATTTTTAAGAGCAGATCTCGTTTACTCATGATTATCATCCTGTTCAGGGTTCAGCCTTAAATCCAATTCGTCATGCATCCAGTTGCCGCCCAAAGCCTTGGCCAGGGATATCCGGTCGGCCACCAGGTGCCGCCGCGCGCTGAGCAGCTGACTCTGGGCCTCAAGGTGGCTCGCCTGGGTCAGAAGGACCGGAATGTATTCCGTCAATCCGAAATGGTAGCGATCCAGGGCCAGACGCAGGGAGCTCTCGGTCGCAGCCGCTTTTTCGAGCAGGGAGGCAATCGTGTCTTGCGTGGTTCGATTGGCCACCAGTCCGTCTTCGACTTCCTTGAAAGCGTTCAGTACGGTTTGCCGATAGCCGGCCAGGCTCTCCTCGAAAATCGCTTGCCGCCGTTCGACTTCCACCTTGCGGCGACCACCGTCGAAGACCGGCAACGCCAGTCCGGCCAACAGGTTCCAGAATTCCCCGGCGGCCGGTCCGGTGATTAGTTCGATCCGAGACCTGCCCAGTCCACCAAGCAAATTGATGGCGGGCAGACGATCAGCGATGGCTGCCGCGATCTGCGCATCGCTCGCCTTGACCCTGGCAAATGCGGCCTGCACGTCCGGCCGCCGCGACAGCAGATCTGCGGGCAAGCCAGCCGCAAACATCTGCGGCTCAAGGGGGAGGACATCGATCGTTCCGGCGATGCCGCGCTCGGGATAGTCTCCCAACAGAACGGCGATTGCATGTTCCGCCATGGCCAGCCCGGCCTCGAATGACGGTCGGTGCGATTGGGCCGCCACCAGGTTCTGACGTGCCAGGTAGACATCGACCGCATCGACCAGTCCAGCCTGGTAACGGCGCTCAACCCGGTCGAGCGTATCGCTGAAAGCCACAATAGTGCGGTCCGTCAAAACGAGCTGGGCACGCTGTTCCACGGCGAGAAAATAGAGATCGGCCAATTGGGCGGACAGGCCGAGATACAGCGCCCGGATATCGGCGCTGGTCGCCAGTGCCTCAAATTCCGCCGCCTCGGTCCGGGAGGCGAACTTGCGCCACAGATCAAGCTCGTAGCCAACAGTCAGCGCAACCCGGTGGTTGTCAGCGACAAACCCGGTGATGGAGCGGTCGCGGCTGACCTGGCCCTCGGCCACGGCAAAGGGCAGCTGCCCGGCCCGGGCCGATCCGAACACCGCCTGCGACTGGCGCAGGCGGGCGAAGGCCCGCTCCAAATCGAGGTTCTGCTCAAACAGGTCGGCCATCAGGGTATTCAGCTGATCGTCACCGAAAATCTCCCACCAGCGCTCGATCATCTGCGTAGCGGGCGAATCGTCTTCGCCAGCCTCGTACTGCGCAGGCATCTCGAAAGACAGTTCAACCGGATTCGGTTGATGCAGGGAGCAGCCGGAAACCATCGCGAAAAGCAGTAGCGTTGCCAAGATCCGGAAAATCATTGCGGAGCCTCCAGACCGGCAACCGTGTAGTCGAGCAGCATCTCGATCAGGGACTCCATGTCAACCGTGTTGCTCACGCCTTCCGGCAGCAGCGGACTCTGTTCGTTGCTGCGCATCAGGTGACTGAAGGATCCGATCGCGAAATGCATGCGCCAGAACAGAAGTTGACGGGGAATCGACGGCAGAGCGCTACAGCTCATCTCAAAAAACCTGAACATCAGCGACCCCATCTGCTTCAAAAAAATCGACATCTCTGCGCCATGGGGTTCGGCAAGCGCCCGACCGACCAACGTTATAAAATATTCGGCGCCGGCGTCCGTTTTCCGCAAGAGCAAGGTCGGCTCGACAAACGCCCGCCAGACCGCGCGTATTTCCGGTGGCTGACTGGAGGCTTCTGCCATCCTTTCCACCTCGTCCAGGAGTTCGCTGCGCCGCGCATTGAGCGGCTCCAGACGCCGCTTGATCACCGCGTCAAGCAGAGCGTCCTTGCTTCCAAAATGGTAATTAACCGAAGCCAGGTTGACCCCGGCCTGCTGGGTAATGGCACGCAAAGAAGTCGCATGGAAGCTGTGGACGGCAAACAGCTCTTCGGCGGCATTCAGGATGCGCTGCTTGGTATCGGGTTGACTCATGTATCGCTCCTCGTTATATGCATTTCATAACTATAACTCATACACCTGATTAAAACAAACGTTTGAATAATTTTTTTTCTCCAAAACAAAAGAGCAGAACCCCATAACGGATTTTGCTCTTTTTTGTTTCTGGTAAAGCTGTTGATTGAAGGTAACTATTCAGCTGTCTGACTAACCGCACAGCATGTGGGCTATAGCTGTTGCTTGCGGGAAGTTAAGTGACAACATTGGACGCAGGCAATG
>DAOVNV010000107.1 GCA_030630015.1 Desulfuromonadales bacterium
GATCCGCTTTCACACTGACGCTGTCCAGGCCGTTGGCAAGTTGCCGATTGATGTGCAGAAGGCCAATGTTGACCTGCTGGTTCTGTCCGGGCACAAGATCGGCGCACCCAAGGGTGTCGGTGCGATTTATATCCGGCGTGGCACACGCATGGTTCCTTTGCTGCACGGCGGCCACCAGGAGCGCAATCGGCGGGCTGGAACCCAGAATGTGGCCGGGATTGTCGCCTTGGGCAAGGCCTGCGAACTGGCAGAGTTGGAGCGGGAAGCATTCTATTCGAGGGTACGCACCCTGCGCGACAAACTGGAAGACGGCATCGCAGCCCAGATTCCGGATATCAAGCTGAATGGTACGCCTTATCGTGACCAGCGTCTTCCGAATACGCTCAATGTGAGTTTTGCCTACATCGAAGGTGAGTCGCTGCTGCTCAACCTGGATATGTACGGCATTGCGGCTTCTTCAGGTTCCGCTTGCACCTCCGGTTCTCTCGAACCGTCCCATGTCATGGGCGCCATGTGCGTCGAGGTGACTCTGGCCCATTCAAGTACCCGCTTCAGCCTCGGACCGGAAACCACCGAGGAAGAAATTGATCGTGTCCTCGAAGTGCTGCCGGCGACCATACAGCGTCTACGAGACATGAGTCCGCTTTACAACTGCGGAAAATCTTTAGAAGAATGTTTGACTTGCGAAACGGTCAAGCGGTTTTAAAGTCGAAACAAATTTTTCAGGAGAATCAGATATGTATACAGATAAGGTCATGGATCACTTCACCAACCCTCGTAATGTTGGTGCCATCGATGACGCCAACGGCGTCGGGGAGGTTGGCAATGCCTCCTGCGGCGACATCATGAAGATTTATCTCAAGGTTAAGGACAACATCATCAAGGATGTCAAGTTCAAGACGTTCGGCTGTGGTGCGGCCATTGCCACCTCGTCCATGGTCACCGAAATGGCGATTGGCAAAACGATTGAAGAAGCCCTCGAACTGAGCAACCAGGCGGTCGCTGAGGCCCTGGACGGTCTGCCTGCCCAGAAGATGCACTGTTCGAACCTTGCAGCAGATGCCTTGCATGAAGCAATTAAAAACTACCGTGATGAAAACAGTTAACTGTTGATATTTAATCTCACTTGTTAGATCTTGGAGGGTGGTTCTTGTTGAACCGCTCTCCTTTGCTTTGAGCGCTTCTCTTTGTGCCCTGATGTCTTCGTGGTAAACAGAATAATGCAAATTGAGCCTGGAAAAAGAGTCGTGGTCGCCATGAGCGGCGGGGTTGATTCCTCTGTGGCTGCCGCCCTGTTGAAAGAGCAGGGCTGTGAAGTGATCGGCATGACCATGCAGATCTGGGATTATTCCAGCTTTGCGGCAGAAAAGGGTGAAACCTTTGGGACCTGCTGTTCGCTGGACGATGTGCATGATGCCCGACGGGTGGCCGACAGCCTGAATATCCCTTTTTATGTCGTCAACTTTGAAAAAGAATTCGACAAAAAGGTCATCGACAAGTTCTGCGATGATTATTTCAGTGGCAGAACACCCAATCCATGTGTGCTGTGCAATCAGGTTCTTAAATTTGAGACCCTGTTGCGCCGCGCCCGGGAACTTGAGGCTGATTATCTGGTGACGGGACATTACGCCCGGATTGTCCATGAGGATGATCGGTATTCATTACGCAAAGGGCGGGACCATGCCAAGGATCAAAGCTATTTTCTGTTCACCTTGACCCAGGAACAGATGCAATTCATTCGCTTTCCCCTCGGTGATCTGGCCAAGGAGGAAGTCCGCTCCCATGCGGCGAGGCTTGGTTTGCGCGTGGCTGAAAAGCCCGAGAGCCAGGACATCTGTTTTGTGCCTGACGGTGACTACGTGCGCTTCCTCGAAGAGCAGCGCGGTACAGGCAGCATGGATGGAGAAATCGTACATGTCGATGGACAGGTCCTCGGTCGTCATCAGGGAACCTATCGATATACAATTGGCCAGCGCCGAGGCCTGGGTCTGAGTTGGCCCGAGCCGCTTTATGTCGTTGCCATTGACGCGCCAAACCGGCGGGTGGTTGTCGGTGAAAAACAGCATCTTTCCGTGGAACATTGCCGGGTTCAGAATCTGAACTGGATGATTCCCGCTCCGAATGAAGCATTTAAAGCGGCTTGCCGCATCAGGTATAGTCACAAGGAAGTTCCTGCAAGCATTACCCCACGTGAAGATGGTTCCATCGATGTCCGCTTCGATGATCCTCAGCAGGGTGTTACGCCGGGTCAGGCCGCAGTTTTTTATGATGGTGACCGCGTCCTCGGCGGCGGATGGATCGATACCGAGTGACGCGGAACGCGGAACGAGGTACGCGGAAAACTTTTTAAAAATTCGTGCAGGCTTTGAAGAACTCCCTTATGCCACAAAGCGAAAGATATAGAAATCGCGTCCCGCGTCCCGCGTCCCGCGTCCCGACGTTGCAAACGGTATCGTTTGCAACGCTCGGTTGCAAAACCAACCAGTTCGAGACGGCGGCGATGCAGGAGCGGTTAAGTGGTGCGGGTTATCGGATTGTGCCGTTTGAAGAGGGCGCAGAACTGGTGGTCGTCAATACCTGCACCGTGACGGGGGCGACCGATGCTCAGTCGCGTAACCTGGTTCGGCGCGCTCGGCGCCTCAATCCGGAATGCCGGGTGGTCGTGACCGGCTGTTATGCCCAGGTTAATCCGCAGGTGTTTGCCGACTTGCCAGGGGTCAGCCTGGTGATCGGCAATGAAGAGAAAAAGCAACTGCTTGAGCTGCTGGAAAACAATGCAGACGAAGTCAAAGTGGCCGTTGCGGATATCAGACAGGTCGAAACAGCCTGCCTGCCGCCATTGACCAGCTTTGCCGGGCGCAGCCGGGCTTTTGTGCAGATCCAGAACGGCTGTGATGCTTTTTGCAGTTACTGTATCATTCCCTATGCACGCGGTACGAGCCGTTCCTCCGCGCCTGACGAAGTGGTCAGCCAGGTCAACAGCCTGGTTGATGCCGGTTATCCGGAAGTAGTTCTGACCGGCATCCATATCGGTGGCTATGGTCTCGACCTGACCCCGTCGACGAGTCTGCTCGAACTGGTTAGGTGCATCGAACAGAAAACAGCTCTGCCGCGTCTGCGTCTCGGTTCGGTGGAGCCAACGGAAATCCCCGATGCCCTGATCGAGACCGTAGCTGCTTCATCGATCCTCTGCCCCCATTTTCACATCCCTCTCCAGTCCGGAGACACTGCTGTATTGCAGCGCATGGGCCGCCATTATGACCGCGACTTTTTCCGTGCTCTGGTGCTGCGCATCCACAAACACTTGCCCGATGCGGCGATCGGTCTCGACGTGATTACCGGCTTCCCTGGCGAGACAGAGGATGAGTTTGCTAATACCCTCGAATTGATTGCCGACCTGCCGGTCAGTCATCTGCATGTCTTCCCCTTCAGCAAGCGCCTCGGCACTCCAGCCGCTGCTATGCCTGATCAGGTTCCCGGAGACGTCAGTAAGGCCCGCGCTGCCCGGTTGCGTGATCTCGGAGAGATGAAACTTCAAGCTTTTGCGGAACGATTTGTCGGCCAGACTCTGGAAGTCGTCGTGGAGTCCGGATCGGAGGGTAAACGCTTGAAGGGCGTATCTCGCAACTATCTCGACGTGGTCTTTGACGGTCCGGAGGAATTGTGTGGTGTGGCGGTTGTGATAGAAGTGACTGGTGTCGATGGAACCAGACTGGACGGACGCTTGGGGTGAGGGAAATCTGATTTAATAAATATCACTAAATAAAATCAAGAACGAATCAATTCCTGCCCCCTCCTGACATTGACAGTTAGCAGCAGTGCAATTCCCAGAATAAAAAATATTGCAAGTGAGAGGATGGCGATCCGGTTGGAGCCGGTCATTTCGATCAGTAGAGCGAAGAAGAAAGGACCGAGGATCGATGCAAACTTGGAACTGATCGCGTAGAAGCCGAAGAACTCGGCGCTACGCTGTTTCGGAACCATTGAGGCAAAAAAGGAGCGACTGATCGCCTGGCTGCCACCCAATACCAGGGCCACCGCGAAGCCAAGTCCCCAGAACTCGGTGGCCGAGCGCATGATCGAGGCATAGAAGGCAATGGCGCTGAAGATAAGAAGGCAGGCCAGGATGGCATTGCGGGAACCCCAGCGACCAGCGATGCGGGAAAAAATCAGGGCGCCGGGCATGGCCACGAACTGGATCATCAAGAAACACCCGAGAATGGTGCCTTGCTCCAGCCCTAACTCCTCACGGGCGAAGATTGCCGAAACCACGATAATCGTCTGGATGCCGTCATTGTAAAGCAAAAAAGCCAGCAGGAAACGCAGCAGGTCAGGATACTGCTTCAGGTGCAAGAAAACTCGCAGGTAGTCTCCAGGGCGGCGCGGCGCCGTTGCCGAAATGTTTACGGGAGGTTCATCCCGGATCCAAAGAAAACAGGGCAGGGCGAAACCAATCCACCATGCGCCGGTCAGCAGAAAGCCGAATCTGGTTGCCTCGGCGATATCTTCGAAACCGAACCGGGCATACCCCTTGATCAGGGCAAAAACAATCAGCAGGGCAAGTCCGCCGCCCAGGTAGCCGAAAGCAAAGCCGCGTGCAGAGAGCCGGTCGGCATCATGGCCGGTTGCCAGGTTTGGCAGGTAGGCATTGTAGAAGATGTTGCCGGCAGCGAAGCCGATATTACCGAGGATGAACAGCAGGGCAACCTGCCAGTACTGCCCCGGTCCGGTCAGCCAGAGAGCGCAGGTTGACAGGGATCCGACGGTGCAGAACAGGATCAGAAGAGGTCGCCGCCAGCCGCGCTGGTCGGCCAGGTTGCCGATGCCGGGGGCCGCCAGGGCGACAATGACCATAGACAGGGAGACGGTGTAGCCCCAGAAAGCGGTCGTGGGGATCGGTTCGGAACTCCAGGGGACTGATATCCCGGCATCAGGGGCGATTCCGGCAAAATAGACCGGCAGCACTGCTGCCAGAATGACCGTGGCAAAGGCTGAGTTGGCCCAGTCGTACATGCACCACGCAAAGCGGGCTTTGCTTTGGGGTGCGGGGCTCGGGGTTCGGGGCGCGAAAGTCAAAACCTCATTCCCCCATCAGAACACTAAAGGCGAAGGACAGATAAAACCTGAAAAGTTCAAAAGCAAGTTCGTTAAGGCTATGGTTTAACATTAATCAAAGGCTTGGGTTCTCTGTTTTTACAGATTTTGACAGATTCTGATCGCGGCAAAAGTCTTTGACCTTGATTAACCTCGCGCTCCGCCCCCGAGTCTAAACGATAAGCACAAGTGTCCGGGAGCCAATCCGCCTCTGCAATTACTTCCGGCGTCAGCTTGACGCATCCTTCACCAACATCAAACCGTTTATGGTAAACGCGGCATTCACGCGTAACAATGTCGAGATGCCGGCAGGGCACGGGCGTGGTGACAATGCGGCCGCGCTTGTCGATCTTCTTTTCGAAGCAGCACAGGCCACAACGTTGACAGATGTCCTCCCAGTCGACCATCAGCGGGAGAGGTCGATCAGTAGCTGCTTGTCGTTGTGTATGACACTGGTCGGGCCCGCACCATTCAATAGGGTCAGAAACAGGCCGGACAGTGAATGACCATCAGTTATCGCCAATGATTTTTCATACTGGTGCCAGCGTTTCAGCAGTGCCTGGGTGTCCTCAGGAGACTGTTGTCCGAGGTTGACTGCCAGGAATTCGGGGGCCGCTTCCGATCCATAAGGGTCGACTGGTTCGGCTGATGAAACGAGAACCGGCCCCCTGTTCGGGAACTCGAGATTGAAACGCTGCAGGTAAGCTTCGCTCAATCTGAAGTTGTAAGGTTGTCGGCCCAGCTTAATAGTTGACTGCGGTTGTTCAACCGGGATCAGGAAACGGTTGCCAAGGCTGGCCGGAACGCTGGCAGCAGGAAGGGTTTCAATAGTCAGGATCAGGTCTTCCAGTACACCGACAGCTTGCGTATCTTCCAGATCACCCAGGAACAACAGATAAGTATATGCTCCGAATTCACCCGGATTGATGTCGGTTTCGTCGAGCGACTGCCAGTTTGCGGCACCGGGAATATCTGATGGTCCGGTTCCAACTTCACCCGTTTCCTTGGCCGCCTTGCGGCGTTCCAGGGCTTTTAGCTTGTCCTGGAGCAGCTTCAGCTTTTCCTGGACGCCCTGAATCTTTTCAATTGTTTCTATGCGTTCCTGTTCGTTGACTGACTTTTTTTCGAACAGGCCCAGGATTGCCAGAGCAGGACTGGCAGAAGCGAACAGCAGTATCACAAGAAGGATGCTGATGCGGGATGTGCTTATGAAATTCAACATGTCAGGAAATTCCTTTAGAGCTGAAGCGATATGTATACTGATACTTATTTTCTACCAGACTTCTGGGCGTGGGGGAAGGGGGGAGATTGATTGAAAGTCGTTGTGTCGGCTTATTTTCGTTCCCTCTGGCTCTGGCAATCAAGACAGAAGGGTGCTTCGGGACGCGCCTTGAGACGGCCATAGCCGATATTCTCGCCGCAGTCAACGCAGAAGCCATACTCTTTTTCTGAATGACGCCGCAGTGCGGTTTCTATTTGCGTGAGCCTTTGCCTGGCAATCCGCAGGTTCGCCTGTGACATGCTCTGCTGTTGCATGGCATCCATACGCGACAGGCGTCCGATCGGCTGATCCAGTCCGACCGGCTTTGCTCCTTCGGTTGAATTTTCCAGCAGGAGCCTGGATCCTTCGCGCAGAGTCAGCAGGTCTGCGTACAGTTCTTCAATTTGTTGTCTGGTCAACTCGCGCATTTTCAGATGCCTGTTCTGTCGTTGTACTTTCCTTCAGCCAGTATCTGGGGTAGGTGAACTTAATGCTGATGGAAATGGCGTCTTTCACTGTAATTTTTTTCGTTGCCACTGGGAGAAACGCCATGCAGATCATGCCGGCCCAGAATGAGATAGGCAGGCCGATAAAAACGAGGAAACTCTCCCAGGCTGTAAATACTCTCGGTTGGCCGAAGGCAGTCTGTTCGATGAAAAGTGTCAGGAGTGACCCCCATCCCATCCAATAGAGAAAAAAACCGCACACGAAACCGAAACCGAACGTATTTTGCGCTATTTGCTGAAATTTAGGTTTGAGTAAATAATATTCCTTGAAATAGCGTATCGACAATTTCACAGATACTCTCCCGTTTGCTTTCCGGATACTGGAACAGTGTGATGAACAAAAAAATGTACGATATGAAAACTCAGGATGGCTCCTAATTAATCCATGAGAGTCATAGACTGGATATTAAAGTAATAAATATCGAGTTGCTCGCCATTTACAACAAATTTGATCGTTATAAGTGCCTCACCATTCTCATATTCGGCATTTGAGGTGTATGTGACAGTCGTCCTGGTTGTGTTGTCATTCATGAGGGCATTGTCTGACCTGATGTCGGCAACTTCCTCAAACTTTGGTTTCTCAAAAGTTTTGAGAGCGCCAAGCTTGGAAAATTTATTGATGATTGCAGTGAACTTTTCAGGGCTAACTTTCTCTAGAGCTTCGGGAGAAATATGTTTCCTGAAGACATCCTCTTGCCATGTCGACATCTCCGGGATGACTTCCTGCAGGAGCGGTACGACAGTATCGTTATATTGTGCAGCCTGGTAGGCAGTATAAAACTTGATGCCGGTAAAGCTGAGCACGACGGCTAATAGGGCAGCCCCCACGACCATCAGTATATTTTTAGCCACGTTTGACCTTTCTTGTTCACATGTCTTATTGATCAATGACGATTCGTCAGCGCCGAGACAGTCTACACTATTCGGTAAAATAATAATCAGTAAAATTCTATGGAACTTTTTAATGCTGAAGCCGTAACCAAACGGATCCAGGTTGAATTTCCGGAACGGCTCACAGGATGTGCGCGATCATTAAAATGAGGGCTGCCGAGTATACAGACAGCCCTCATTGAAAAAGTTTATTGAGCACTCATCGCGCAGCACTCAGAACTCAGCACTGTTTCTAAGCACACTCCGAATAACCGCAGGCGTGGCAGACGCAACAGCCGCCTTCATGTTCGACCCGGCCACC
>DAOVNV010000132.1 GCA_030630015.1 Desulfuromonadales bacterium
CGTCCCTTTAATATTTATTCTGTTTCGGGCGGCTTGTCGGCCGCCTTTTTGCGCGGTGCGCGCCGACGTTTCGGCTTGACTTCGGCTTCAGTTGCATCGGCTGCGGATTGGGAGGGTTTCTCTTCTCCGGCGGGGGCCGTTGTCGCCGGGACCTCGACCGCAGACTCCTGTGCCATTGCGGGCTTTTTGGCCGGGGATCTCCTGCGGGCAGGCCGACGCGGTTTAGGCTTGCTCTCGTCGTCAACAGCGGGGGCGTCGGTTTTTGCCGGCGGTTCCGCCGGGACTTCAGCGGGGGCGGAGGTGGCCTCGATTTCTGATGATCCCTCCGCGCTTTTCGCGACAGGTTTCTTCCGAGGCGCTCGCCGCCGCTTGGGCTTTGTCTCGTCTTCTACAGGAGCGGGTTCAACTGCCTGTGGCTGCGGTGGTTGGGGCTCTTGGCCCGTGGCTGCGGCCTCGGTGCTGCCGGTTGGTTCAACGGCCTTGTCAGCGGCTTTCCTGCGGGGAGCCCGGCGCCGTTTCGGCTTTTCTTCCGTTTCGGTCAGTGTGGGTTCAGTTGCTTTTTCGGCCGCCTCCTGCATCTCTGCGGAGGGCGCCGTCTCCGGTTGCTCTACCGTATCAGGGTGCTTTGTTCCTGTTCTTCTGCGCGGTGCGCGGCGCCGTTTCGGTTTGGCGTCTGCTTCGGAAGGAGCGGCCTCTGTCGGCTGCTCAGGTTCAGCAGGGGCTTCGGAAGAAGTGCTGGTTTCAGCAGGTGTCTCTTCAGCGGCAGCCGGCTGCGGTGAAGCTTTCTTGCGAGGTGAGCGTTTACGCTTCGGCTTCTGCTCGGCTTCGGTGGATAGTACATCAGCTGCTTCAGTACTTGTCTCGGCGGTTTCCGGTTGCGTCTGGGAGGCATCGACCTCCACAGGGGCCTGTTCGGGTTCTTCATCTGCAGAACCTGCCTGCTCACCCTCAGTTGCTGCCTGAACAGTTCCGGCTTCACCCTTTTCCGAAGCCGGCTTGCGCCGCTTTCTCCGCCGCCGCTTCTTAGGCTTTTCAGCCGTTTCGGCGTTCGGTTCCTGTCCGTTCTTCTTCTCTTCTGCTTCAGTTTCCGGTTGCGGCGGAAGGGTGCCGGCCTCGACGTATTCCGCTTGAACCGGTTTTTCCTTCTCGCGTTTCTGGAACTCGATCTCGATCTGGTCGGTCAGAAAGTCGGTACGGCCGTGAATGTGAATACGAAGGTTGTGGCGGCGCTCCATTTCAAAGAGCTCTTCCCGCTTGTTGTTCAGCAGGTAAGAGGCGACATCGAGCGGCAATTGCGCGTCAACCATGCCGATCTGGCCCTTGGCAACACCGGTATGGATGCGTCGCATGAGATCAACGGCCAGGCTCTCTGGACTTTTTATCCGGCCGGATCCCTGACAGTGGGGACAAGTCAACAAGGTCCCTTCAGTCAGAGCCGCCTTGATCCGCTGTCGACTCATTTCAAGCAGTCCGAACTTACTGCTGATGCGGCCGATGGAAACGCGGGCCTTGTCATTCTCCAGCGATTTTTTAAGGGTATTTTCCACTTCGCGAACATGCTTGCGGTCACGCATGTCGATGAAATCGATCACGATCAGGCCGCCAAGGTCCCTGAGCCGCAACTGGCGACCGACTTCTGCCGCCGCCTCGACATTCGCCTTGAAAGCGGTCGCTTCCACACCCTGTTCGGATGTCATCTTGCCGCTGTTGACATCGATGGCAACCAGAGCTTCAGTCTGGTCAATCACGATTGAACCGCCTGAAGGGAGGGGGACCTTATTCTGACTGATGGTTTCGATCTGGTCTTCAATCTGGTAACGGGAGAAAATCGGCCGGCGTTCCTGGTGGAGTTTGACCAGCCCGGCGTGTTCGGGCATGACCCGTTGAAAGAACTCCTTGGCTTCCTTGAAAACATCCGGATCGTCAATCAGGACTTCATCCATTTCGGTCGTGAAGTAGTCGCGGATCGAGCGGATGACCAGGTTGGATTCCTTGTAGACCAGGGAAGGAGCAGAGGCACTCTTCCCCAACTCGTGTATCCCGTCATTGAGTCGCGTCAAGTAGGTGAAGTCGCGCTGAAGTTCCTCCTGGGTCTTGCCAAGTCCGGCTGTGCGCACAATGTAGCCGATGTCATCGGGCAGATCGAGAGAAGCCATTGCCTTTTTCAGTTGTTTGCGCTCGGCGTCACTTTCCACCTTGCGGGAGATGCCACGAGTCTGGTTGCCGGGCATGCACACCATGAACCGACCGGCGAGAGAAAGGTAGGTGGTCAGTGCCGCACCCTTGGTGCCGCGCTCTTCCTTGGTGATCTGCACCAGGATTTCCTGACCCCGATGGAGCAGTTCATTGATGCGTGGCCGCCCCTTACCATTTTCGCCCGGCGCGGAGTCTGGTTTAACCGTTGTGGCGTTTACCTCGTCGATCTGCAGAAAACCGAGGCGTTCAGCGCCATAATCGACAAAAGCGGCCTGCAACCCGGGTTCGACCCGGACCACTGCCGCTTTATAGATGTTCCCCTTGGTGGGTTCGCGACCGGACACTTCAATGTCGAGTTCGGTCAGAATCCCATCCACCACGATAGCCACCCGGTTTTCCTCGGGATGGGTGGCGTTAACCAGCATTTTTTTTGACATGTAAATCTTTCCGGACGCTGCGTGCAACGTCCTTAAACGGGTAATGAACAACACGACAAGCCTGGTAGCTGCGCTCTACCATTTCGATACGAATGGGAACGCTTTCTTCAGGTCTGGTGGCGCTGTTCTGAAACTTGTGCCTGCCGTGCTTATTACGGTCTCAGGCTATATCAGCAGGCCCGAATGGCCTCTTGATTTTATTGGCCCGGCCCGACGAGCTCAGGGCGAAACGTTGCAATTATACCGGATTTCGAAATAAATTGATAGTCATTGACAAATGACAACAAAATTCTGCCTTGACGTTTTTGGGCAGATCGGGCAGGTTAATGCGATTATTGAAATTTAATTTACTAAATGCCATTTTTGGTTAAAACACTGTCAAAAAGGAGTCGAAATGTCTGCCGAGAACAAGATTGGAGCCAAAGTGCGTCAACTGCGCGAATCCAAACAAATGACGGTTGAGCAGTTGGCTGAACAGAGCCAATGTTATATCGACCAGATTCAACAAATTGAGGATGGGGCGTTGCTCCCCTCGCTCACTCCGCTGATGGAAATTTCCCGCGCCTTGGGCGTGCGTCTCGGTACCCTGGTGGACGATGAGCCGCTCGAAGGGCCGGTGGTCTTCAAGTCGATCGATTTCCCCAGGGTCATCCGTTTTTCCGGCAAGGACCCCAAGGCAACCAGCAGCAATCTCGATTTCTATACCATGGCTGCCGGCAAAAAAGACCGCCACATGGAACCGTTCATGATTGACGTCAAGCCGCGTACCGATAATGTTCCGCCGCTTTCAGGGCACGAAGGGGAAGAATTCATCTTCGTCCTCTCGGGAACCATCCGCATCAACTACGGCAAAACCAGCTATGAGCTGAATCCGGGTGAAAGTATCTATTACGACTCGATCGTTCCCCACGATGTTCATGCCGTGGGCGATCAAACCGCGCGCATTCTTGCAGTCGTCTACGCACCCAGCTAGGAGACCGATGCCATGCCCTACACAGATAAAACCATCGGTGCGTTTTTCGAGGACCAGGTCAAACGCCTGCCGAATCATGAGTTTATCGTCTACCCGGATCGTGATCTACGCTTTACCTTCAGCCAGTTCAACGAGCGGGTAGATCAGTTGGCCAAAGGCCTGCTGGCGATCGGTATCGGCAAGGGGGATCATGTCGGCATCTGGGCGACCAATGTGCCCGACTGGACCACCTTCATGTTCGCCACCGCCAAAATCGGCGCGGTACTGGTCACAGTCAACACCCACTACCGCAGTTTCGAATTGGAATACCTGGTCAAACAGGCCGACCTTAAGGCCCTGGCGCTGATCGACGGTTTTCGTGACCACGATTACCTGCAGACGGTCAACGAACTGATTCCGGAACTCGCAACCTGCCAGCGTGGTCAGTTGAAAAGCGAAAAATTCCCGGAGCTGCGCAACGTCATCTTCATCGGCCAGGAAAAGCATCGCGGCATGTACAACTCCCGTGAACTGATGCTGCTCGGCGACCAGTACGACAACAGCGAACTGGTCGCGATCAAAAATTGCCTCAGCCCGCATGACGTAATCAACATGCAGTACACCTCCGGAACCACCGGTTTCCCGAAAGGGGTCATGCTCAGCCACTACAACATTCTTAACAACGGCTACTACATCGGAGATCGCCAGAAGTTCAGCGAGGCCGACCGGCTCTGCCTGCCGGTGCCGTTGTTCCACTGTTTCGGCTGTGTGCTTGGGGTGTTGGCGGCCCTGACTCACGGCACAACTATGGTCCCGTTGGAAGAATTTGATCCGCTGTTGGTGCTGGCGGCGGTACAGAAAGAGAAGTGTACCGCTCTCTACGGTGTGCCGACCATGTTTATCGCCGAACTGGACCATCCGATGTTCGATATGTTCGATCTCAGCTCGTTGCGTACCGGGATCATGGCTGGCTCCCCCTGTCCGGAAGAGACCATGCGCCAGGTCATGGAGAAGATGCACTGCACCGACATCACCATCGCTTACGGCCTCACCGAGGCCTCGCCGGTAATCACTCAGACCCGGACCGACGATTCGATCGCCCAGCGCACCGGCACGGTCGGCGCGGTGCTACCGGAGATCGAGGTCAAGCTGGTCGATCCGGACAGCGGCAAAGAGGTCGGCGTCGGCCAGCCCGGCGAACTCTGCTGCCGCGGCTACAACGTCATGAAGGGTTATTACAATATGCCGGACCGGACCGCCGAGGCGATCGACGCCGACGGCTGGCTGCACTCCGGCGACCAGGCTGAAGTTGATGCCGACGGCTATTACAAGATCACCGGCCGGATCAAGGATATGATCATCCGCGGCGGTGAGAACATCTACCCGCGAGAAGTCGAGGAATTCCTCTACACCATGGATGGCGTCATCGACGTACAGGTGGTCGGTATCCCGGACGAAAAGTACGGCGAGGTGGTCGGCGCCTTTATCATCAAGAAGGAAGGTACGGACATCACCGAAGGGGATGTCATCGATTTCACCCGCAGCCGGATTGCGCCCTACAAGAAGCCGAAGCACGTCTTCTTCGTCGAGGCCTACCCGATGACGGCCAGCGGCAAGATCCAGAAGTACAAATTGCGCGAAATGGCCACCGAGCAGCTCGGTATTGAGGGCTCTGTGTTTGCTGAGAAGGAAGAAGAGAATGTGTGACAAACCATCGGTCATTATCCATGAAGAGCTGTGCAAGGCGTGCGGCCTCTGCATCGTTCACTGCCCGAAGGGGGTCCTGGAGGCCTCCGACAAGATCAACGAGCTCGGTTATCCGACCACGGTAGTTGCCAAAGAAGGCTGTACCGGCTGCGCCAACTGCTACCTGGTTTGTCCTGAGCCTGGTGCGGTGACCGTGGTGCGACCATAATAGAACAACAGGAGCAACTGTTTTGAAAAAATTGGTAAAAGGCAACGAGGCAGTGGTGATCGGTGCTCTCGTCGCCGGCTGCGACGCCTACTACGGCTACCCGATCACGCCGGCGAGTGAGATCGCTCACGCTGCCAGTGAATATTTTCTGCCGCTCGGCAAGGTATTTGTCCAGGCGGAGTGCGAAATCGGCGCCATCAACATGGTGTTCGGCTCTGCCTCCGCCGGTCTGCGCACCATGACTGCCAGCTCCGGCCCCGGTATCAGCCTGAAGATGGAAGGGGTCTCCTACCTGGCGGGTGCACAGCTCCCCTGCGTCATCGTCGACGTGCAGCGGGTCGGGCCGGGACTCGGCAACATCGGTCCGGAACAGAGCGACTACTTCCAAGTGGTCAAGGGGGGCGGCCACGGCGACTACCGGACTATCGTCTTGGCCCCGTCCTCGGTCGAGGAGACCTACCGGATGACCATCGAGGCCTTCGACCTGGCCGACAAGTGGCGCACCCCGGTCTTCCTGCTCACCGACGCCACCCTGGGACAGATGATGGAGCCGATCGACATCAAGCAGGAACCGACCCACCGGACGGAAAAGCCCTGGGCGCTGACCGCCGAACCGGATAGCAACGACAACCTGGTCACCTCCATCTATCTTGATTTCGACGACATGGAGGCCCATATCGAGCGGCTGCACGAAAAATACCGCCAGATCGGCGAGACCGAAGCGCAAGCGGAAGTTTACGGCGTGGGCGATCCGCAGATCGTCCTGACTGGCTTCGGCAGTGTCGGGCGGATGCTGCGCAGCGTCGTCGACGAGCTGAACGCCAGCGGTATCCGGGCCACGCTGATCCGGCCGCAGACCCTCTGGCCCTTCCCGAGCAAAATCTATCAGCAGACCGTCAAGCCAGGAGTCCCGGTGCTATCGGTTGAATTGAGCAAGGGGCAGTTTGTCGAGGATGTGCGCCTGACGCTGCCGAAACACCAGGTCACCTGGTTCGGCCGGGTCGGCGGCAACCTGCCGGAACTGGGAGAGCTGGTGGAACAAGCCGAGAAGTGTCTGCAGGAGGCTAGCAATGACTAAAGTATACGAGAAATCACCGGCCTTCTTCGACACCTTCGAACGCAAGCCGAGCATGCAGAAGACCACCCACTACTGCCCCGGCTGCGGCCACGGCGTCCTGCACAAGATCATCGCCGACCAGCTCGCCGAACTCGGTCTGCAGGACCAGACGATTATCGTCGGCCCGGTCGGTTGCGGCGTCTTCATCTACTACTACTTCGAATGTGCCAGCGTCTCGGCCGCTCACGGCCGCGCCTCGGCGGTCGCCACCGGCGTCAGCCGCGCCAACCCTGACAGCGTCACAATCTCCTATCAGGGGGACGGCGACCTGGCGGCGATCGGCACCAGCAACGCGATTCACGCCGCCAACCGCGGCGAGAACATGATCGTCTTCTTCGTCAACAACAACATCTAC
>DAOVNV010000162.1 GCA_030630015.1 Desulfuromonadales bacterium
AGAAGATCCTCGGATACGGCCACGATTACCGCACTGGTGTGGTTTATTCGACCAATCGACGCATCTGGGAACACGACCAGGCGTTTCTGGAGAAACTTAAAAAGACGACCAGCATCGGCATAGACATGGAAACTGCGACTATCTTTATTGTCGGTCACTACAACATCATCGCTCGTGGCGCACTGTTGCTGGTCTCGGATATGCCACTCACCCCCGAGGGGGTAAAAACCGAGGAGTCGGATCTGCAGGTGACCCAGAAATGGGCCGCCAGCCACCTGCAGATCGGTATAGATGCGATGACTGAGATTGGGGAGAAGGGGGAGAAAATCAAGCATTTTCTGTATTAAACATTCAAAATTGCCCCTCCCTCTGGCGATTGTCAGAAAAAATCGCTACAATGCCGGTCCAACAGTATATCCCCAACCAGAGGTCTGACAATATGAGCAGCGAAGGCAACAAGATTATCTACTCGATGATGCGGGTCAGTAAAACCTATGACAAGAAACCGGTCATCAAGGACATTTCTCTCTCCTACTTCTACGGCGCAAAGATCGGCGTGCTCGGCCTGAACGGCTCCGGCAAAAGCTCCCTGCTGCGCATCATGGCCGGGGTCGACAAAGAGTTTAACGGCGAGGCGGTCCTTTCGCCCGGCTACTCGGTCGGCTACCTGGAGCAGGAACCACTGGTTGACTGCTCCAAAACAGTCCGCGAAGTGGTCGAGGAAGGCGTCCAGGAAACGGTGGATCTGCTCAAGGAATTCGAGGAGATCAACCTGAAGTTCGCCGAGCCTATGGATGATGACGCAATGACCGCACTCTGTGACCGGCAGGCGGAAGTCCAGGAAAAACTCGACAACCTTGACGCCTGGGACCTGGATTCACGCCTCGAAATGGCGATGGATGCCCTGCGCTGTCCCCCCGGCGATGCACAGGTCGACGTTCTTTCCGGCGGCGAGCGGCGTCGCGTCGCCCTTTGCCGGCTGCTGCTGCAGGAACCCGACATCCTGCTGCTCGATGAACCGACCAACCACCTCGACGCCGAATCAGTGGCCTGGCTGGAACAGCATCTGCAGCGCTACGCGGGCACGATCATCGCCGTCACCCACGACTGCTACTTCCTCGACAACGTGGCCGGCTGGATCCTCGAACTCGACCGCGGCCAAGGCATCCCCTGGAAAGGCAACTATTCATCCTGGCTGGAGCAGAAGCAGGATCGGCTGCGTCAGGAGGAAAAAGTAGAAAGTTCCCGTCAGAGAACCCTGCAGCGCGAACTCGAATGGATTCACATGAGTCCCAAGGGGCGTCATGCCAAGGGGCAGGCCAGGATCAACGCCTACGAAAAACTACTCGGACAGGAAAGCGAGAAGCAGGCCCGCGACCTTGAGCTCTATATCCCGCCGGGACCGCGCCTCGGCAACCTGGTCATTGAATCCCGGGGTGTCACCAAGGGCTACGGAGATCGGCTGCTGTTTGAAAATCTCGACTTTGCCCTGCCGCCCGGCGGCATCGTCGGCGTGATCGGCCCCAACGGTGCCGGCAAGACCACCCTGTTCCGCCTGATCACGGGCCAGGAGCAAACCGATGACGGCGACTTCAAGGTCGGTGACACGGTCAGCCTCGCCTATGTCGACCAGGGACGGGAACTTGATCCGAACAAATCAATCTATGAGGAGATCACCAGCGACCAGGAGCAGATCCAGCTTGGTACGCAGCTGGTCAATTCGCGCGCCTACGTCGCCCGCTTCAACTTTTCCGGATCCGATCAGCAGAAACGCGTCAGCATGCTGTCGGGCGGCGAGCGCAACCGCGTCCACCTGGCAAAGATGCTCAAGGAAGGCGCCAACGTCATCCTGCTCGACGAACCGACCAACGACCTCGACGTCAACACCATGCGCGCTCTTGAAGAGGCCCTGGAGAACTTCGCCGGCTGTGCGGTGGTGATCAGCCATGATCGCTGGTTCCTGGACCGCATCGCCACCCACATCCTGGCCTTTGAAGGCGACAGCAGGGCGACCTTCTTCGAGGGTAACTGGAGCGAATACGAGGCAGATCGCAAAAAACGGCTCGGCGCAGAAGCCGACCGACCGCACCGCATCAAGTATCGGCAACTGACACGTTAAAATCAGAAGCGCGAGGTGCTGGGCGCCTCGCACCTCTTTCCTTTCTGGAGGAACAATGAACAATTCGAGCGAAAAAACTATTTTCGACTTCTCCAACCCCGCCGATCAACAGCCTTGGGAATCGATTGATGACCGCATTATGGGCGGTTCGTCGGAGAGCCGGTCGGAAATCACCGCTGCCGGCAGCCTGCGTTTTTCAGGAACGGTTTCCCTGGAAAACCAGGGAGGGTTTGCCTCGGTTCGGTCTCCTGCAGGTGATCACGACCTGGCCGGAGCCAACGGTGTGGTGATTCGCATCAAGGGCGACGGACAACGCTACAAACTGGGATTGCGTATCGATATTTTCTTCGACGGGGTCAGCTATCTGGCCGGCTTCGAGGCTCCGAAAGATACCTGGCAGGAGATTTTCCTGCCGTTCGACTTGTTCGCACCGACCCATCATGTGCAACGGCTGTCAAATGCAGCCCCGCTGGATCCGGCACATATTCGGAGCTTTGTGCTGTTGATCTCGGAAGAGCAGGCAGGACCGTTCGAGATGGAACTGGATTGGATAAAGGTAGGTTAACCGGACTTTTTCAGGTAATCGCCGAATTCCTTATCTGTACCGGCCAGGTGGTCACGCAGCCAGTTGCAGAGGAAGCTCATCAGTTCGGGCGTGGAGATCTTGTTGCCATACAGGCGGAGTTCAGTTAACTCCTGCACCTGAGTCCCCAGCTTGCGGTGTTCTTCCTTGTGCCTCTCTAAATCGGGGAAATTATGCTTCTGCATGAAGCGCTCTTCGGTATCAAAATGTTGCCGAATAAACTCCTGGAGTTCGTCCAGGATATGGTCCAGCACTTCCTGACCCCGCCCGTCTTTCATCGCATCGTAAAGTTCGTTGATCAACCCGACCAGGTGACGATGCTGCACGTCTATTTCGGGAACATTCAATTCGTAACTTGGCTTCCAGATAAACAACGGCATTGGCAATTTCTCCGCACGTGATGTTAGAGAATCCTAACCCCAAGAAGCCCTGATGTCAATTCCCCTTTTCGCTCTCCACCTCGGCATGAACTCCTGCGGCTATGCTATGATAAAAAATAAGCTGGTTTCGTGTGTAATCGACGGATCCAGAGATAAGACAGAAAGGAGGCGCCCTATGCGCCGTCGAATATTCATAAAGGGTCTAGCAGGTTGGGCCGTTCTCTTGTCCAGTGGTTTCTGGAAAGGTGTGCCCAATCTCGCCCTCGCGATTGAGAGCACTTCAAGCATCAGGGTCTGGTCGGCTGCCAAAGGAGACTATGTCATGGTCGATAAAGTGGTCAAATCTGCCGGCGAATGGAAAAAGCAGCTGACCCCGGAGCAATACCACGTGACTCGCGAGCAAGGGACCGAGCAGGCCTTCAGCGGAGACTACTGGAATAGCCATGAAAAGGGCGTCTACCGTTGTATCTGCTGTGATCAGGACCTGTTCCACTCGAAGACCAAGTTTGATTCAGGAACCGGCTGGCCCAGTTACTATGAGCCCGTTGCAGAAGAGAATGTTGGCAGAAATGAAGATCGCAAGTTTTTCATGGTGCGCACCGAAGTGCATTGCAGCCGCTGCGACGCCCACCTTGGCCATATTTTCGATGACGGTCCGCCGCCGACCGGCCTGCGCTACTGCATCAATTCGGCATCGCTGAGTTTTGCCAAGGAAGACTAGTCAGCCTGAAGACACTATCGGGGCCTGCAGTATCTCTTCCAAGACCAACGGCAAAGTGCGTCTTAAGAATGGTTTTGTGAAGGAAATCTGATAAAATGAGAGCGGTTGTTTCACTTTGATCTCATCTTCAGGAGGAAATCCCATGTCCAAGCTTTTCGGTTACAGCCTGCTCGTCATCTGCCTGATCCTGACCGCCTGCAATTCATCGGAAGACACGCCCCCCGCTGCCAGTAAAACGCCTGAGCCTGCCAAGCAGGAGATGACCGCCAAAGCAGACAAAGTAGCGGAACCGACTTTGCCTGAGAAGACAGAGGAGCCCCCCCAACAAACCACCCCCAGCGCTATTGAACCCGCGCAGAAAGTCGCTCAAATAGCAGAGGAAAAGGTTGAGACCGTTGCTCAGGCTGCATCGGAAACGACCCAGGACTTGAGTGAAAAAACAACAGCCGTTGCCCAGAAGCTGGAGGAAACAACGGATGACGCTGTCACCGCGGCCGAAGACAAAACTGTCAAAGCAGTTGAAACTGTCGAGAAGCAGATCGCTGTACCTGCTGTACCTGCTGTACCTGCTGCACCCGCGGCACCCGCTGCACCCGCTGCACCGGAAATGATCACACTTGAAGCCAGCTATGGCAAAGTGACATTTTCTCACACCCTGCATGCCGAGTTTCTCGATTGCGCCACCTGTCATGCGGAAGGCACACCTGGTCCCATTGAGTTGAACAAAACCACAGCGCATGCTCTCTGCAAAGACTGTCACAAAGAGCAGTCTGCCGGACCGACCGGCTGCAAGGATTGCCATATCAAAGACTGATGTGGAGGAGATAGAGGACTGCCATCATGCAGTTGCTGCCACTTCAGGCCGTTTCAGACACAAAGAAAATGCCCCGGAAATTTTCCGGGGCATTTTCTTGTTTCACCCTGTCAGTCATTCCACATCATGACTGACTGACGGGTTTGGTGATCACGCGTGCTGCTGACGAAGCACTGCTCAGGCCGGGAGCCGCAAAGCCGCTGCCGCCGCCAAGATGAACAGTCTGGAAGTCAGGATAAGCTTCCATACCGATTTCGGAGACGTCGAGACCGCGATACTCGTCTTCCTCACTGGCACGGATACCGATGGTGTACTTCAAAGCCAGCCAGACAACCGAGCTGGCAACCAGGACAAAAGCAGCCGTAGCAGCCACCCCAACAAACTGAGTCACGAAACTGGCTTCGGCGTCGGTAAACGGTACGGCCATGGTTCCCCAGACACCGCAAACCAGGTGTATGGACAGGGCGCCAACCACATCGTCAATCTTGAGCTTGTCGAAGAATGGTACGGCCAGCACGACCAGTACACCGCCAACGGCACCGATCAGCACGGCAGCGCCCAGAGACGGTGTGGCCGGACCGGCAGTAATCGAAACCAGGCCGGCCAGGGCGCCGTTAAGTCCCATAGTCACGTCGACCTTCTTGTAGAGGATCTGAACCATCGCCATGGCGGCAATCATGCCCCCGCAGGCCGCCATGTTGGTGTTGGCAATGACATTGGACATTTCGATGGCAGAAGCTGCATCACCCAGAGCGAGCACCGAACCGCCATTAAAGCCGTACCAGCCCATCCAGAGGATAAATGTACCGAGAGTTGCCATGGGAATGTTGGAGCCGGGCATAGGATTAACGCGGCCCCCCTTGCCGTATTTGCCTTTGCGGGCGCCGAGA
>DAOVNV010000139.1 GCA_030630015.1 Desulfuromonadales bacterium
CGGGATAAAAACCGTTTCGACCATCGAGGCAAGTTTGGCGTAAGCGGTCGTGATACCCATCGGAAGACCGGTCAGCCGCAACGACAAGAGGCTCAACCCGGCTATGACAAGCGCCGTCAACCAGAGGGGGATATATCCATCGGCCTGGTGTTTGTCGCGCCAGGCGCCGCGTCGCCACCAGTAATAGCAGCAGGCCAGCCCAGTCACAGCCAGAACAGCTACCCACCAAACTGGCGAGGTCCCGGTCAATTGCGGCAGGGTAACAGCCTTATCGTGCAGGCGCGATGCCTTCGCCAACGGCATCCAGTAGGGATGGATTTCGGCGTAAAGTGCACTGCCGACCAGAAGTCCCAGGAGACCGACCCCGGCCAACACACTCCCCCCGCCGAGTTTGTAAAGAACCCCGACAACGCAACCGCCGGTCAGGACCATGCCGATTCCGAAAATAAAACCACCCAGAAGGTTAACGGCGGCAGGTTGTGAAAACCAGGGAAGAGGGTAATAATGCAGAAATCCGGTGATACGGGCTATTTCAAAAAGGATTGCACTGGCCGTCACCGCAAGCACCAGGGGGCGCATGAGATTGACAGACCGGAACATGAACAGATCCCGAAACGCCCCCGCCAGGCAGAAATCAGAGCGGTGCATAAAAAAGCCGGCGACAAGCCCCAACACCAGCGACCCGCCGAGAACTATTAATGTTCCTGGCTCCAAACCCCCACCTCCCGTCACCCTCTCAATTCAACATAAGGGAAAATACCTGAAATCTGTCAGATTAACAACTTAAAACGCAATCAAAACCCAGTTAGAAAGGTGCCAATCCCCGGCCTAACCCCGCCGCATGATTGCTACCAGCAGTTCCGCAACATGCACCATATCCGCCACGGCAACCGACTCCGCAATGGTGTGGACATCTGTCATGCCTGTGCCGAGGATGATCATTTCGATACCGTGGGCGTTGAACATGTTGGCATCGCTGCCGCCGCCCCCGACCTCAACTTCGAGAGCATGGCCGACACTTGCCGCAGCACTCCTGGCGCGTGAAACCACTGGGGTATCTTCGGCAACCGCCATCTGCGGGTAGTCGGGACGGATATCGATGTCGACAAGGGGACGAACCAGCTCGCCGTCGATCTCTGCAGTCATCTCGTCGGCAGCCCGCTCGAAACAGGCAACCATGTGATCGGTCTGTTCCCTGAGCTTGGCCGGATCATGGCTGCGAGCCTCCCCTTCAAGTCGGACCGAGCGAGGGATGATGTTGCAGGCAACACCGCCCTCAATGCGGCCCATATTGGCAGTGGTTTCATGATCGATGCGCCCGAGGCGCATGTGCGACAGGGCTATCCCGGCCGTCTGGATGGCAGACACACCCTGTTCCGGCGCCACTCCGGCATGAGCCTCGCGCCCGGTCAGCTCCACATAAAGACGATTGGCGCCCGGCGCACACAACACCATTGAATCGACCCCGGTCGTATCGAGAGCATAGCCGTATTTCGACCGGACCAGGCGGTAATCAAAGTGTTTGGCGCCGACCAGGCCGATTTCCTCGGCGACAGTCACCACGACCTCGATCGGTCCACGTGGGATTTCCTGCTCCCGGAGAACTTCCAACGCCTCGATGAGTTCAGCAATCCCGGCCTTGTCGTCAGCACCAAGGATGGTTTCGCCAGCACTGGTGAAGACACCGTCATGCAGAACAGGAATGACCTCATCGCAAGGCTCAACAGTATCCATATGCACCGAAAACAGGATCGGTTCCGTATCCAGGCCGGCCGCCGGAAAACGTGCAATCATATTGCCAACCTGCCCTCCGGTTGCCTGTGCTGACGCATCAAATAAAACTTCGGCGCCAAGTTGGCGAAAACGCTTTTCAAGGTATTCAGCAAGAGCGGATTCCCGCAATGGCGGGCTCGATATGGATGCGAGTTCTGCAAACTCCCTGGTGATACGCTGCTGGTTGATCATTGGCACTTTCCTCGAAGCAAAGGCTAAACAAAAGCAACTATTCAGCATCTCAGCGAGGGCATGTGGTCTACAGCCATTGCCTGCGTCCAATGTTGTCACTTAACTTCCCGCAAGCAACAGCTATAGCCCACATGCTGTGCGGTTAGTCAGACAGCTGAATAGTTACAAACAAAAGTGTATGGGCGACGCTCACTTCTTACCGCAATCCAGTCACTTCAGGCAAGCAAAAGAAGAGATATTCATGGACATGGCCTATCAACAATTGATATTCTATATCGGTTTAAAGTTACTTTTTACTCAACATTATTGAGTGTCAGGATTTCATCTCGTGAACCACGATTTTCAGCCCCCCATAGAAACGCATAGTCGCAAACGCCGTGGCGGGATCAAGTTGCGGGTCTGGCTGTACCTGGGCCTGGCTGTTCTGCTGGCAGTCCCCCTCTTCTTCCGTCCGACCGTAACATTGACCGAAGCGCATTCCTCACCAGAAGAAGGCGCACTGACATCATCTGTGCCTGAAATCAGGCGTGAAGTCCTGAGTGGTGAAATTGCTCCGGGCGACACCCTGACTGCACTGCTCGGCGGCTACTTTACCCCGCAAGAGATCCACCAACTTGGGCAGGAAAGCAAGTCCATCTTCTCTCTGTCGCGCATCTGCGCTGGACAACCCTACAAGATCTGCCTGGCCGACGACGAGTTCGAGCGCTTCGAGTACGATATCGACAGCGAAGAACAACTATTCATCTCCCGCAATTCGGACGGCTTCGCGATTGAAAGGGCCGACATCCCTTACACCATTACCACAGCCACAGTCAGCGGCGTCATTGAAACCAGTCTGTTCGAAGCGGTCACCGCTACGGGCGAGAACAGCGTACTGGCCATGAACCTGGCCGATATTTTCGCCTGGGACATCGACTTTATCCTCGACATCCGCAAGGGGGATTCATTTCAGGCCCTGATCGAAAAACGTTTCCGCGAAGGAGAACCGGCCGGTTACGGTCGCATTCTGGCAGCAGAATTTGCTAACCGGGGAAAAACCTTTCCGGCCGTTCTGTTTACCGATGGTGACCGGCGTCCCGACTACTACTCGGCAGACGGCCAGAGTTTGCGCAAAGCATTTCTGAAAGCGCCGCTCTCCTTTACCAGAATCTCTTCCGGCTACACTATGCGGCGCCTGCACCCGATAACCAAAACCTGGAAAGCGCATCCGGCCATCGACTACGCAGCCCCGATCGGAACCCCGGTTAAAACAGTCGGGGACGGTACCGTGACCCAGAAAGGGTACAAGAAGGGCAATGGTTATTACCTGAAAATCCGCCATTTCGGCGGCTACGAAACCATGTACCTGCACCTGAGTCGTTTCGCCAAGGGAATCCGAAAAGGCAGCCGGGTCAGCCAGGGGCAGCGCATCGCCTACGTCGGCAGTTCCGGTATGTCCACCGGGCCGCACCTCGACTTTCGGATGAGAAAAAATGGCGCACCGGTCAATCCCCAGAGGATTAAGGCCCCTTCCATTGCACCCGTTTCAGCGGACAACATGGATAAATTCAAGGCCGAGGCAACAACCATACTGGCTAAACTCGGAGACCAGACAATCCGCTTGGCCGCTGAAACAAATAGCGACGCACCCCGCCGACAGAACTGATCCCCGGAGAAACCCATGGCTGCAAAACTCGGTGAGCTCCTCATTCACAACAAGCTCATTACCAAAGAGCAACTGGAAGAAGCCCTCCAGGCCCAGGTTATTTTCGGTGGTAAACTCGGCACCATCCTTATCGAAATGAGCCTGATCAGCGAAAACATCCTGGCCGGTGCTCTCTCCAAAATGTTGAAAATTCCCTGCGCCAAGCCCGGTGAACTTCAGAAGATAACTGCAGACGTCATCAAGATCATCAGCCCGGAACTGGCAGAAAAATACCAGGTCATTCCCATGGCAGTGAGCGGACGCAACTTGACTCTGGCAATGGCCGACCCCCATGATTTAAAAGCCATCGACGAGATTTCCTTCCGGACCGGCTACATTGTGCGGCCCATTTTGGCACTTGAAGTTCGACTGGTCTTCGCCCTTGAGCGTCATTACGGCATCAAGCGGGCCATGCGCTATATTCCGCCCCCGAAGCAGGTTCGCCAGGAGCTTGACCAACTCGAAGCTTCCCAAACGAAGACGGGGCAAACTTCTTCAGCAACGAAAGAAGATGAGTACCTTGGTGAGCCGGGGTCTGAGCAGGTTTACTCGCCCCCTGACACAAGCCAGGTTGTCGAGGAGCCTCCCGAAGAAGAGATCGAAGAACTGGAAGACGAGGAAGTCTCTCTGGAAGAAACGGCGCAATCTCTGGTCGAGGTTCGTGGTCGCGATGATGTCGCCGACACCGTTATCCGTTACCTTGGCGCCCGCTATGCCAGAGCCGCCCTGTTCATGGTGGTCGGTGGGCAAGTGACCGGTTGGCGGTCAGCCAGGAATGGTCAGCCGATCGCTGGGTTCGACGGGCTTCAACTACCCGTCACCGAGCCATCGGTTCTGAAAACCGCCATCGACAGCCAAAGCTATTTTCTCGGGCCCATCCCGTCGAACGGCGCCAACCTGGCGCTGATCAGCCACCTCGGCAAACCGGCACCCACAGCGGCCTTGCTCCTGCCATTGACCATGCTCGGCCGGGTGGTAGGACTGCTCTACGTGGATGACGCCGGGATCAACCTTTCCGAAGCCCTGACAGACCTGCAACTCCTCTCGTCAAAGGCTTTGATGGCATTAGAACTGTTGATCCTGCATAACAAGATCCTCAGAACCTGAACCGGCTTGCCCCTTGAACTATCTCGTCCACCTCTACCTGGCTGGCAAGAACCCCGAGCTGCAGATCGGCAGTATAATGGGGGATTTTGTCAAGGGCCCCATCCCCGGGCATTATCCTGACAAGATTCGCCTCGGGTTGCAACTGCACAGGCAAATCGACTCTCTCGCCCAAACCAGCCGTTACTGCCGCAACAGCCGACAGCGTCTGCATTCCAGGTTCGGCCATGTGCGCAGCATCATGGTCGATATTTTCTACGATCATTTTCTGGCCAATCAATGGCCGGCATATCACGCCGATTCACTTGAAGTCTATGCCAAGGATTTTTACCTCACCCTACAAGAATATGATCAGTGGCTGCCCGAAGGCTTGGCCCGCATCGTCCCGCGCATGACTGAACGCAACTGGCTGGTCGCTTACCGGGAAAAACCAACGGTCGAACGTGCACTGCAGCATCTGGCCTCACGCCTGAGCCGGCCGACCCCTTTGGGGGAGGGAGTGACTGAACTGTATCTTCATGAAGCTGAGTTGAGAGAAGATTTCGAAGGGTTTATGGTCGAGGCGAAGAGCTTTGTGGGATCAAAACTGAAGACGGTGTAGGAGCGATCTCCTGATCGAAAATGGGAGAATTGCCGTTATTTTATTTGCTTACAGCTTACCACTTACAGATTACAGCTATTCTTCCGGTAAACAGCTCCGGAAGATTTCCTCTCCCTCCAGGAACTCGGTAATTTTCACACCCATTCCAGCCTTGATTTTACGCACCAGTTGCGGTGGGACTCGCTTGGCCCAACGAACCTGGCCTTTGAGCAGAACCATTTTCCCCTCTCGGGTTGTCAACTGGACCTGCAGCCGTGTTCCCGGTTTCAAAACCTTGGCGGTCTGGATAAACAGGCCGCCAGGAGAGATGTCCTCCGTATAACCCATATCCTTGAATTCATCGATTCCGAAACGAACCGTCAAGCGTTTCTTGCTACGCAAAATCCCGCGGTTTTCCATGGCAAGCCCCCTTCCCCGGCGATGTCATCATCGCCCCTTCAATGGTTCAAGTCAAATTCAGGCTGTTGTCCAACTGTAATTATTCCTGCCTGTCGACACCCTCTTCGTCACTCCCCCCGGACGCCGGGACCTTTTCTGGAGTCACCAGGTCGCCGATAAACAGGCTGCCGTTATGCACGAAAAAGCAGGTCGGCATACCGTCAACCAGTTCCCTCAGACGTTCGGCATACTGCCCTTCGTCTCCCTCTTCAGGTGTGGCCAGCCCGAGCAGAACCACATCAGCTGCGGCACTTTCGCGCTGCATGATCTCCATCACGCTCTCCGTTTCATCCCTGAGCATCACCTCGACATCGGCCTGGATACGGATTTCCGGGATCAGTTCAGCCAGAAAACGCTCAGTCTGTCCCTTCATCAATTCATTGGAAGCAACACTGAGGATTCGAATTCTGGCATGGCGCCATTCGGGGTTGCGCGTCAGCAGATAGGCCAGCAACAACATAAGATCACCGTTACGTTTCAATCCGCCCCACCAGATGTGGATCTGGTGCTGCTGCCCTTCGCGAAACCGCATAACCGGCTTGACGCTACCGATAATCAGGCTGCGATCCAGATGTTTCAGCCGTCGGATAACCCTCAGAAACCCGACCAGACGTTCCTCATCGTCGGGCCAGCCAACCAGGATCGTATTGCTTTCAACTCCGGCCAGGCCATCGGCCTGGGCGACAGCCAAGATGCCACGCTCCAGATTCTGGGCAACATTAACCTCGCCGAACGCAACAATCCCTTCACGTTTGAGAATGGCATTGATCTCCCGTTCACGGGCCGGTGCATCCAGGTCAAGTTCAAGAATGTCGCCATGCACCAACTCACAGACCGACACCACGCCCCGGTTTTCGGAAAACCAGGCAGCGTATCGGACCAGGTCGAGACGTTTTTCGACGTTGCCGACAAACACCAGCAG
>DAOVNV010000173.1 GCA_030630015.1 Desulfuromonadales bacterium
AAATCGTTCACCTGGTCAACTTTGCCCGTAGCGAGGGGATGCCGATCATACCGCGCGGCTCGGGCACCGGACTGTCCGGGGGCAGCGTCGCAGTCAACGGCGGCATGATCCTCTGTCTGAACCGTCTCAACCAACTACTTGAAATCGATGAGGCGAACCTGACGGCCACGGCCCAGACCGGCATGATCACCCTCGATTTTTTCAATGCCGTAGCGGAAAAGGGGCTCTTTTACCCTCCAGACCCCGCCTCCCAGAAGATCTCCACCCTGGGCGGCAACATTTCCGAGGACGCCGGCGGCCTGCGTGGCCTCAAGTACGGCGTGACCCGTGATTACGTGATGGCGCTGTCCGGGGTGTTTGCCGACGGCACGCCGTTCAGCACCGGCGGCAAAAACGTCAAAGATGTGGCGGGCTACGCCCTGAAAGATCTGTTGGTCGGCAGTGAGGGCACCCTGGCCGTCATGACCGAAGCAACCTTCCGCCTGATCCCGCCACCGGCGGCCAAGCGCACCCTGCTCGCCTATTTCAAGGATGCGCGAACCGCTGGCGAAGCGGTTGCCAGAATCATCGCCGCCAAGATCATTCCGTCAACCATGGAAATCATGGATGGCGCAACGCTGCGCTGCGTCGAGAACTACGTCAAGATCGGCCTGCCGATGGATATGGACGCCATGCTGCTGATCGAGGTGGATGGCCACCATGCCCAGGTGGTCGAGGAGGCTGATGATGTACGTGCCGTCCTCGAACAGGTCGGCGCAGCCGAAATCCAGGAGGCCGCCGATGCCGCCCATGCGGAGCAGTTGGCGACGGCTCGCCGCACCGCACTGTCGGCCCTGGCCAGACTGGCCCCGACCACCCTGCTCGAGGACGCCACGGTGCCTCGCAGCCGCCTGGCGGAAACCTTCGACGAGATCAAGCGGCTCACCGAAAAATACCAGCTGCAGGTCGGCACCTTCGGCCATGCCGGCGACGGCAACCTGCACCCCACGGTCATCTGTGATGAGCGCAACAAAGAAGAGATGGAACGCGCCCACGCCTTCTATCACGATCTTTACGAGAAGGTGCTGGAGTGGGGCGGCACCGTCTCCGGCGAGCACGGCATCGGCCTGGCAAAAATGGACTACCTGAAACGCCAGGTGGGAGAAGGCGGCCTGGCCATTATGCGCCGCATCAAGCAGGATTTTGACCCGGACAATCTTCTCAATCCGGGCAAGATTTTCGATCAGGGAAACCGGGAGAAGGGTCATGAGTGACACGCAGTGTCTCGGTAATTTCCCCGTTGCGGACGCCCCCGGCTACGAGGAGATGCTGCAGTGCATGCGCTGTGGCTTCTGCCTTCCCACTTGTCCCACCTTTGCGCTGACTGGCCGGGAACGCTCCAGCCCGCGCGGCCGGGTTGCCCTGGCTCGTGCGGTTGCCGACGAAAAGCTCGAATTTACCAAGGCGCTCAAGGAAGAATCCTTCTTCTGCCTCGACTGCCGCGCCTGTACGACCGCCTGTCCCTCTGGCGTCCAGGCCGGATTTGTCATGGAAGCCTGCCGCAACCAGGCCCAAGGGGCCTTCCCCATGACCGGGGTGACCGGTAAACTCCGTGAATTTATCCTGCAGCGCATGCTGCCCGCTCCCGACCTGCTCCAGACCTCGATGCTGCCGGCCCGACTCTACCAGACCCTCGGCATCCAGTGGCTGGTGCGTCACTCGCACATCCTGAAACTGGGCCCGGACTGGATGGCCAAAGCCGAAGGGATGATGCCACAGTTGCATCCACCGCTGCGCCAGCAGTTACCCGACGTGGTCCCGGCACAGGGAGAACAGCGCGGCCGGGTCGCCTTCTTTCTCGGCTGCGTCATGACTCTGATGTATCCGGAAGTGTCCCGTCAGACTGTCAAGGTCCTGGCTCACCAGGGTTTCGAGGTGATCACGCCGAAGGAGCAGAAATGCTGTGGTGCGCCCCACCTGACCGAAGGTGACCGCAAGACCGCACGAGAACTGGCCATGCACAACTTCGAGCTGTTCATGCAGCTTGACGTCGATGCCATCGTCACCGACTGCGCCGGCTGCGGCGCGGCACTCAAGGAATATGAGGAACTTCTAGAGGGAGCAGGCGAGCACGAACGCCTCGAAGCGTTCCGCGGCAAGGTCAGGGATATCACCGAGTTCCTCGCCGAGCAGGGGCTGCGCACCGAAGGCCTGCAGCCGATCTCACAGAGCGTCACCTACCATGAACCCTGCCATCTCTGCCACGCCCAGGGGATCAGCGAGCAACCACGCGAATTGCTCAAGGCGATTCCCGGCGTCGAGTTTCGAGAAATGAATGAGGCTAACTGGTGCTGCGGCAGTGCAGCAACCTTCAGCCTGAAATTCACGGAAGAAAGTCAACAGATCCTGGACCGCAAGCTGGCCAACGTGAAGGAGACGGAGGCGGACCTGCTGGTCACCGCTAACCCAGGCTGTCACCTGCAGTTGGCCTGGGGGCTGAAGCAGGCGGAGATGCCGCAGAAGGTGGTGCATGTGACGGAACTGCTCGGGAGGGCAACACCTGGATAGACAGGAGCGAGTGGTGGGTGGCGAGAGAATACTATAAAAACTTCTTCGCGGTCTGAAGACCGCTCCTACATGGATTGATAATCAAAACGGGGACAGAATGAGCTTCTGTCCCCGTTTCTATTGTAATTTTTCTCACCCCTCGCCTCTCGCTTCGCACCCCTGCTTCTATGAACTCAACAATTGCGACATCTTCTCCTCGACCATGGCCAGATGCTCCATCATCTTCTGTCTGGCGAGTTCCGGTTCACGCGCGGCAATCGCTTCCATGATTTCACGGTGGTGGGTCAACAGCCTCTGAATATGACCTTCCTGACGATAGAATTCCATCAGGGCAACCTGAATTGTCGTATGGAACAGGCTATGGATCGAATCGAGGATATGCATCTGCAAGCTGTTGTGACTGGCCGCCGTGATCACGTAGTGAAACTCTGCATCGATTTCCGAATCCCAGCCGCCGCGAGCTGCCTGTTTTTCCATCACGGCGTAAAGCCTGCGCATTTCAGCAATTTCTGCTTCATCGGCACGCTGCGCAGCCAGGTAGGCCGACCAGCTTTCCAGCCCCATGCGGACTTCCACCAGGGAGCGCAGCATCGCCGGGTCTTTTTTCTCCATAAGTTTAGCAAGGGGATCGGCAATACTGGTTTCGGTCAAGGTCCGCACAAATGTCCCGCCACCCTGGCGCGCTACCAGAAAACCCATGGCGTCCAATACCATGATCGCCTCACGAACTGAAGGCCGGCTGACCCCAAGCATCGAGGCAAGTTCCCGCTCGGAGGGCACTCGATCCCCCGGCTTCAGATCCCCGCTGGAAATCAACCCTTTGATCTGTTCAACAATTTCTTCGGATATTTTTTTGGGCCGGATCGGCTTAAGAACAATGGTCATGCCTTTTCTCCACTTGTCATTTGGTATGACCACTTTTTAACACAATTTTATCTTGGCAACAAGTCCCTTCTCACCCCCGCCCAGACTTGAATCGCTTCAGCCAAGCCTGTAATTCCTGCTCTTCGTTCTCCAGTTCGAACGCATTGATCAAGCCGCGATGCAGAGCAACAGCAACTGCCCGGTTGCGCAGGTTGAAGGCATCGCCGACCTTGTCGGTCTGAAACTGATCCAGATCGACCTCCAACTTACCGTAAAGAGAATTGAGACGACTCTGGACACCGCGCCGGGACAGGTAACGGCGCTGGGCGATCAGGTTGTCGGTCAGCCCCATGGAAATATCCAGCAGAGCCTCGTACTCGATATCAGACAGAGCAGTCTGGCTGTGCCCGGTACGACCCTGCACCTTGCGCACTTCAGGATCGACCCAGCATTGCTCGTCAAACAGCACCGTGCTGATCGCCGTAGCGATCTTCTCACGGGAATTCGACTTGAGGATATAACCGTAGACGGTTTCCGGGGGAACGATGCGGGCTAAAGTTCGGATGTACATTTCATCCTTGAACTGGCTCCAGAAAACAATCCTCGCAAACGGCTTGCGCTCCCAGAGTGCCCTTGCGAAATCAACGCCATTCATCTGCGGCATCTGGATGTCACTGATCACCAGCGGTGTTTCCAATTGACTGGCTGCCTCCAGAGCTTCCAGGCCATTCACGGCATGAGTGACCTGGCATTCCTGGGGCCAGTCGGCCACTGTCTGCCTGAGAAATTCAAAATCCTTCGGGTTATCTTCAGCGATGACAAGCTGATAGGGCTCCATTCCTGCTCCTTATTCGTCTTCCATCGGGAGGATCAACTCGAAACGCGTTCCGCTCGAAAAACGCGACGGCCGCCAAGCGACCCTGGCCCCGATCGTCCGCGCCCGCTCGGTGATATTATGCAGTCCCCGGCCCCCATAACCCTTGGATATCGTGGACGCATAGTTAAAGCCGCAACCGTTGTCCTCGACCGACAGCAAAAGCTCCCAGCCGCGCCTGGCAAAGGCCACTTCGAAACGGGTCGCTCCCGAATGCCGCATCACGTTCTGGATCGCCTCGACGGCGATGCGATACAGACTCACCTGGATCGATCGGGACAGTGGCAAACTGACAACTTCATCACCTGCCAGCCAGAAATATTCGGGGGCGCCACTGCGGCTGCAGGTTTTTTCCAGGTGCGATTCGATAGCAGCACCCAGGCCGAGGATATCGAGCGTCTGCGGATGAAGATCGTCCATCACCACCCGCAGGTTGCTGATCGCCCGTTGCAGATCAGCCTCGATCCGGGCGGCATCCTCGCCAGGCAGTTGTTCCAGGCCGCGCTGAACGGACGCCAGATCCGCAAGGGTCTGGTCGTGAAGATCCATGGCAATGCGCCGCCGCTCTTCTTCAGCCCCCTCGATCAGCTTTTCCGAAGCCACCACACCGATCAGTTGGTCGGTCATATGGTTGATCGACACGGCCAGCCCGTCGAGTTCATCATGAATCTTGTCAGGAGCCGGCGGCGGAGAGAAGTCACCGCGGGTCACACGTTCGGCACTTTCAGACAGGATCTGGATCCTCTTCAGCATGCGCCGTGCAAATGCCATCGACAATAGAACCCCGATCAGGATGGCACTGCCCAACCCGATAATCGACACGTAAGTCGTCCGTTCGACCAGTTCATCCATATCTTCCTGGTGCAGTTCGACAAATTCCTGCCGCTGCCGGTTCAGCTCTTCGAGCAAATCGGTCAGGTGCGGTCGCAGTTGCGTCAGGGTCGCCTCAAGCCGTTTGAGCTCGACACCGTGCT